>LELG01000427.1 GCA_001045575.1 Candidatus Burkholderia pumila | reverse complement strand
ACTCGCGCTTCAAGCCGCGCCAAATCCCAGCGTGGCACACGACCCGGGTGCCTGCCGTACAGGCCCGCCAGACGCTCACCGGCAAAACGGGTTTGCCATATGGTAATGAAACGCGAATCGCATCGCAATTCGTTCATGATCGCCCCGCTCGAGGCCCTTTCGTCGAGCAGCAGGATCAACCGCGCTTGCCTCACTTGGCCAACGGCCATCGTTCGGCGGCGCTGCATCGACAGCAGTTCTTCGCGCTCGGCTTCAGTCAGATTCATTTTGACCATGCACCTTACCCTTTAGGTTCGATCCGGAAGCCCGGATTGAACGTGCGCTTCGTCGTGCGCTCGCCGTGCAGTTCGAGAATGCGCGGCGCCGCGAAGCCGCCCATCAGCCCTTTGCGCACGCGCTCGGGATCCGCGCCGGAACGCGCGGCGAACAGCAACGCTTCTTCGGCAACCGCTTCGATGTTTAGCGCTACAATGATTTGATTAGCGACCTTGCACGTCTGGCCCGCGCCGTTGTGAGATGTTCTTGCCCATCAGTTCGAACAGCGGTTTCGCAGTAGAGAACGACTTCTCCGGACCGCCGACCATGATCATGAGCGTCGCATCGCGTGCGTCGACTTCGCCGCCGGAGACGGACGCATCGAGATAGTCGCAGCCGAGCGCGTTGATTTTTTTGGCGAACTTTTGCGTATCGAGCGGGTTGATCGAACTCATGTCGATCACGAGCTTGCCTTTGCTTAAGCCTTTAGCGACACCGTCATCGGCGAACAGCACGTTCGCAACATCAGACGTATCCGGGGACCATCGTGATGACGATTTCGCTTGCCTGCGCGACCACCGTCGAATCGGCAGCGACCTGTGTTTGCGCGCAGATATCGTCCGGCACCGGATATTTGCTGTTCACGACGAGCGAATGACCGCCCTTGATGAGATTGCGCGCCATATGCGCACTCATGATGCCGAGTCCGATGAAACCAATCGTTGCCATACTCTGTGCTCCTCCTGTGTTCACGCGGTGGCGGTAGCTTCGACGCCACCGATCTTTTGCAGCCAGCCGAGGCCCGCTTCCGTGCCCTTGAGTGGCTTGTATTCGCAGCCGATCCATTCCTGATAGCCGATGGAATCCAGCAGTTCGAAGAGAAACGCGTAGTTGATTTCGCCGGTGCCCGGTTCGTTGCGGCCGGGGTTATCGGCGAGTTGAATGTGGGCGAGTTGAATGTGGGCGATCTGAGGCAGATTCTTCCTGATGGTCGCCGCGAGTTCGCCTTCCATGTGCTGCATGTGATAGATGTCGTATTGCAGTAACAGATTGTCCGAACCGACCGCTCTTATAACATCGAGACCTTCGTTCGAACGGTTCAGCGCGAAGCCCGGAATGTCATATGAGCTGCACGGCTCGACGAGCAATCTGATGCCTTCCTGCTTCAACGCATCCGCCGCAAAACGCAGGTTGTTTCGATGATCATCGCGCGCGCCCGCATCCCAGTTTCCGGCGGGCAGGTTGTGCAGCACGAGTTGCAGATCGTTATCCTTCAGGCGCGTTTGAATATCGCTGATGGAAAACGCGTACGGGAACAGAAACTCCACCGCCTTGAAGCCCGCGTTCGACGCCGCCGTGAAGCAGTCGAGGAACGGGACTTCGTTGAACCGCATGATCAGATTCGCGGCAAATTTGGGCATCGTTCTTATCCTCGTGGCTTAGGGCTTAGTGTCGAGCGGCGTGACGGCGGTGGGGGCATCCGTCTTGGTTTCCGCAAGCTCGGCGCCCCGGGCGGGCAGTTCAAGCTCTCTCACTTATGGTTATGGGCGCGTAAATTCTCCCACTTCGTGAAGTAGGACGAGATTGTTATTTAGCTCTTTTTCGTTTTTTCGGGCAAGG
>LELG01000043.1 GCA_001045575.1 Candidatus Burkholderia pumila | reverse complement strand
TGCTTATATCGAGAGCTTCAACGGGCGGTTTTGCGAGGAATGCCTGAACGAGCACTGGCTCGTCTCGATGCGCCACGCCGGGCGGCTCATTGAGGACTGGCGTATCGAGTACAACACCGAGCGGCCTTACAGCTCGCTTGGCTATCTCGCACCCGAGCAGTTCGCCCGGGCGCATGAAGCAACCTCACAGTCTTTATTTAACTTCGGACTCTAGCTATAGTCCGGACTAAAACCGGGAGCAGGTCAGCAGGAACGCGAAAATCGCACCAGATTTGTTCGCCAAACTCAATCGAATAATAGCGAAAAACTGCTTGCCATTGATTGCGCGAATATCTCCAACAAATCCGATTTTTATGTGATTTTGTCCATCGTCGTTCTCGTGAAAAAGAGCCTCTTGAAAAGCGGCTCTTTTATATTTTAAGCGATTCTTTTGGGTTGAAATTTATTTTTTAATGCCGAGTGGCGAAAATCGAGCGCTGTTTTCAGTCGAGATTTGTCTCTGACATTAGTTCGGCTTTCGCCGGATTGGCGCTCGTTTGCGACGACTTTTGTCCCGTTTTCGTGCCTACCGGTCGGCCGCGTTTTCGGGGTGCGTGCTTGGGCGCGTCTTCTTCTCCGTGCGACTCAAGAATCAGCCTGTGGAGGCTCCGCGCTTCGCTTGCGCCGTTGATACCGCGCACGCCTCGCGTAAACTCACCAGGGGTAAAGGGGTTTGCCTTGTTGCTTGCAGCGCTCAAAGACGATCATTGATTTTTCGAAAAGGCGAATAAACTCGAAGGAAGTGAATTGCAAGAGCTTCTGGGCATCCGCAATATGATGCATACACAATCTGACGGCCCACGCCATATCTGCCGCGTCTATCTCGTCGCTTTGCTTCTCCAAAATCAGGTGTAGAGAAGAGCATATTTGGAGGCCAGAAACATTGCGCGTCGGAAAAAATGGCTCGGGAAGGTGCTCGCTTGCGTTCTCTTTGAACAATTTGTCGAACGTTTCGAGCGCTTCTTGGCTGAACGTATATTCGGTTGAAACTGGAACTGCTGCGATTTGCTTAAAAGCCTTGTCGCAAACTTCGCCAAGCGATTTTTCGTCGTAGCGCGGCATCGTCGCCATAGGGACGGCTCTTGTCTTTTTCTGCGAGGACATATGCAAATCGCTGCGCGAAGCCATCAACGAGACTTTCTGCGGAAAGTGTGCTGAAAAATCCTTCGTCGGTGTTCAAACCGAGAAGGCAAAGCTCGGGTCCCCAACGACCAGATGCCCAGCCGTTCGCGTCGTGCGATCGATTTTGTCGCCATCATAAGACTTCAAAAGATATTCCTTGGCCGGTGATAGCGGCGAGTTGGGGGCAATTTGCTTCAATTTCTGCGCGAGTTCGTCCCAGAGCAGCAGCTTCGTGCGGCCTGCGTCGCTGTATTTTTTGAGAGCCCCGAAGAGGGCCGCGCCGGAGTCGCAAGAGGGAAAATCTGCGTCGATTCTAAGCGTGCGCTTTGCTGAGCCCCAACGATTTTCGAGGAGAATGTTTTTGAGCTTCCCGAGGGGGCAAGGACGATAGTCCAGCTTTCGGGGCCGCGCAGGCGACCGCAAAAATCAATTTGCGTGCCTTTTTCGCAAAGAGGTCCGCGAGATAGAAGAGAAATGCAAAGAAGGGCAGTTCAAGCGGAGTGTTGGTCTTTTGCTTGAATGCGGAAAGGATGCCTTCGAGTCCGCTGACCGGAGTACGCCACGCTGTCGGCGAGCTTCCAAGACGGCTGCGCGCGATTTTTCACGAGCGCGATAAAGTTTTTGCGCGCTTCTTGTTTTTCGTCCAGCGTTTTAAAGAATGCTTGCTGTTGCAAATTTTTTTGAGCAAAGTGCTCGGCGCTGATTCTCTTCTTTGCGGCCATTGGGGGTCTCCGTGCGTTTTGAAATTGGGCGTGTGCTGTTCAACGCCCTGTCTATTTTTTATATCGCAGGGATTAAAGTTTGTCCTGACCGCTAGTCTGGGAATTTGAAAATGGAAGGGGTTGAATGGGGGCTTATAGAAAATAAGCTTTGATCGACCGCAAACCCTTGTGGAGCAAGCCTCAAAAATGGTTTTCGAGTCGTCTACGAACTGTCTATATTTTCCGTTGGCGCAGATCGCCGGAAAGCCTTGCTGGTCAAGCTTTTCCCGTATTTTTTTAATTGACGGAATTAAGTCGATGACAACTGACGCGCGAAAAGCGCGCATGCCGTTTGTCGGTGCAGAAGCTGCGAGAAATCAAACGTGCTGTGACGGTGAGATGCGGAAAGATACGTCAAAGGCGACGGCGGAGACTTGTCCACGGTCCCCGCGTGGACAGGCCCCCTCTGACGGGCCGCACGGGGGCGGGTGGGCAAGTCTGTGCGCGCGCAGGCTATTCAATTGCGCGTCCGGTCAGAATTTGAATGTCTCTCGCCGTGGCTTTGGTATAGAGTGGAGCAATGAGCGATTCGGCGCGGGCGTGCGCTTCGGCAACGGCCTGCTCGTCCGTGTCGTCAACTCCGTTCAAGACCCATTTTGCGCCGCCGTCGTCTCTCTCCCATTAATTTATAAGCCGTTGTTTTTATAAGCCGTTGTTCTTCACTGGACAACGGTGGAACCTCTGGCCCAGTAGCAAGGGCAAGCTCGGCGGCAAACGTGTCGGCGCGCAATGAAAATTGCTTTTCGATCAGACGGGCCTCCTGCTGCGAGAATCCGGAACTTTTCGCGAATGCGAGCCGTTGCTGATAGTTTCGATTCGAATTGTCCATGCGGCGCTAAATCATTCTTTTGAGGTTTTGCGCGCAAAATAGCGAGCGCTCATTTGCGCGTCGGCGTGGCCCACCACGGTGCGGCGGAGATCAACCTCGTTTGAAATACCTTTATTAAGTGAGTGCGGCACGCTCCCCGTGCGCTCAACGTGTGCGGCTTGAAAATGGCGCATATCTTCCATGCCAACAGCCCTTGCGGCGGCAACGGGGGATGGGAGAGATTCAATCAAGCGGGAGATGAATTCGCGGTGGCAGTCGTGAAAGCGGAAGCGGCCGAGTTTCGCCGCGTCCTTGATACGTGCCCAATCGCTCGCGAAGCCGTCTGCGGTGTAGTGAAACAGTCGGGGATCATTGGGTTTTGGGGGAACGCTTTCAATGATACTCAGAGGGTCAGTTGAAAGCGGAATCCAGCGACCCTTGTTGTTTTTTCGTGCGGCGCAATTTCAGGCGTCGATTGGCCTTGTCTATCTTTTCCCATTCGAGAAAAAGAATCTCTGAGCGACGCATCCCGGTGGTTAGCGCGAGAGCAACAATTTGCAGCATTTCGCGGTTTTGGTGGGACGCGAGCGCCGCGAAAAGGCGTTCTTCTGCTTCTTTATCAAGTCTGCCGTCCCGTCCTCCTCTCGGGCAGTGTCCAAGTCAGCTTCGGCGCGCCTTCTCAGCGCGGAGCGGTCCGCTTTCGCGAATGGATTGATTCCGCCAACACTCGCCTACGCGGCGGGGTCGGGCGTGCTCGATTCTGTTGAAGATTGCACGCAGCAAATTAAAGTCGCGCTGCGCCGTCGATGCTCGCACTTGTGCGCATTGTTCGCGCAAAACGGCGGAAGCAACCTCGGGCGTCAGTTCTTTTAAAGTGAAGTCGCCGAGTCGCTTCTTGGGCAGCAAGCTTGCGAAATTTCTGCAACGAGAGAAGCCCGGTCAAATCGCCTTGTTTGCGGGTGTTATCTCTTCAACTTCGATCTTTTCAAGCGCTCGCAAACGGTAGAGCGCGGCTTGCTTGCCCCGTTTCTTTGTCTCATTCTGTTCGCTTTCGATGCTGAGCGAATCGTCCTTGTAGAGCTTGATGTAATGCGAAAATTTCGGGCTGTCGAGCCATTCATTGATGGTTTGCCGCATCGCTGCTTCGCGCGCTGTGTCATCGTTCAATTGGCGGCGGCCAGCATCGCTTTTTGTTGCTTGGAGGAAGTCTGTGGCCTCTTCGAGGGAATCGAAGAGGCGATCTGTCCGAAAATCCTTGCGCTGGATGCCCACGCGATAACGAACGCTTTTGGACTTGTCTGCGTTCTTCCAGTCGATAACCTAAACGCCGCGAGGGATGGCCTGCACGGGCAAAACTCCTTTTGGCAAGTTTTTGGCTATTTATGCGCCATTTTTTGCCCGGAAACCTTGCAAATCTTGATTATATAAAAATCAATAAGTTATATTCAAGAAAGCTGCCGTGTGAAGGCAGTGCTCTACCGCTGAGCTAACCACCCGAAGACAGACGAGATTATGTCAGGTGTTTCGTAAAGGGAGTATCGACGCAAATTTAAGCGATTCCGCAAAAATTATGCTGCGACGGCATCGCCTTCGACGGGCGCAGGTTCCGTGCGCCACACGCTCGTGCCTTTGATCGCCTTGTCGAGGTCGCTCAGCACGGCTTCGTGTGCCGCAAGTTCGTCCGCGTTGGCGATGAGCACCGGCAGATCGAGATCATCCAGTGCGACGGTCGACGTCGAGACGGAGCCGGGAATCGACTGATCGCCGAGCATCTCAATGACAAGGCTTTCCTGGCCACGCGTCATCGACAAATACACTTCCGCGAGCAGTTCCGAGTCGAGCAGCGCACCGTGCAGCGTCCGATGCGCATTGCCGATGCCAAACCGGTCGCACAGCGCATCGAGCGAATTGCGCTTGGCGGGGAACATCTGCTTGGCCTGCGCGAGCGAGTCGATCACACCGGCGCACATTTCCGACACTTTTGGCAGACCGAGTTGTGCGAACTCCATGTCGAGAAAGCCGACGTCGAACGGCGCGTTGTGGATGATCAGTTCTGCGTCCGTGATGAAGTCGCGCAACTGCGCCGCGATCTCGGCGAACTTCGGCTTGTCGCTCAGGAACTCCGTCGTCAGACCGTGAACGGCCAGAGCGCCCGGATCGCTGTCGCGCTCAGGATTGACGTAGAGGTGCAGATTGTTTCCGGTCAGCCGTCGATTGATCAGCTCGACGCAGCCGATTTCGATGATCCGATCGCCCCTCCGCGCATTCAGGCCGGTGGTTTCGGTGTCCAGTATCAGTTGGCGCATGTAGTCGTACCCTGCGTTCAGTTTTCTTTAGCGCGCGATGTCACGCCGCGATTGGCGAGCGCATCGGCGCGTTCGTTTTCGGGATGCCCGGCGTGGCCTTTCACCCAGCGCCATTCGATCTGATGCTGCGCGACGAACGCATCGAGGCACTTCCACAGGTCGGCGTTCTTCACTGGCGTTTTCGCGGCCGTCATCCAGTTCTTCTTCTTCCAGCCGTGAATCCATTCGCTGATACCTTTCTGTACGTATTGCGAATCGGTGTGGATCACGGCGTGGCACGGACGCTTGAGCGCTTCGAGTGCGGCGATGACCGCCATCAGTTCCATGCGGTTGTTGGTGGTCGCGGGCTCGCCGCCGAACAGTTCCTTTTCGAGCGTGCCGAAGCGCAGCAGCGCTCCCCATCCGCCGGGACCGGGATTGCCCTTGCAGGCGCCGTCCGTGTAAATGTCGATTACCTTATTCGATGCGGAATCAGTCATCAATCTTGTTGCGGTTGCGCGGAGCGGCGACCGGTGCGAGTCCGGGCGCGAGCGTGGGTTTCTTGAGCTTGCGCGGGCCGATGAGCCGCATGCCGCGCACGCGCTTGACGGCGGTAATCATGTAAGCCGCGCCGAAAATGGGCCACCAGCGGTCGCCCACCGGCTCCATGAAGTGATAGCGTTGCAGCCATTTATCGGTGAGAAGGGGCGGACGATAGCAGCCGAAGCGTCCACGTTCAAGGTCGAATCCAAGCAATTTGATCCAGTCCTTGATCCGCGTGAACGCGATCATCTCATGTGCCGCCGGCACGAACGGCTTCCTGGCAACCTTGCCGAGCGACTGCCGCGCACCCCAAAGACTGAGCGAATTGAATCCGAGGATGATCAGCTGGCCTTCCGGCAACAGCACACGCTCTGCCTCACGCAGCAGCCGATGCGGATCGCGCGAAAATTCCAGCGTATGCGGCAGCACGAGCAGATCGACGCTTTGCGTTTCGAATGGCAGATCGAGTAGATCGCACCAGACGGTGCTGCGTCCGCCGGGCGCGCTGGTGGCGGGCAGGGCGCTCACGCCTGCGGACGAGGTGAGCGGAACGGTATAAGGCGCGCTCGCGCCACTTTCGGCATCTAACACGAGTGCGCGGCCGGTCATGCGATTTTCGCGCAGCGCGTCGAGCTGAGGCATGCCGAGCTGCAACGCGTGATAGCCGAAAATGTCCGATACTACGCGATCGAGCTGCGCCTGCTCCCATTCGAGCACGTAGCGTCCCGGCGCGGAATTCGTCCAGGCGGGCCAGTCTATAATCGATCGCTCTGACATGTTCGGTTGCCGCGTTGAAATTTGGCCGTGTCCGGCCGAGTTTGGCTCATGGAATCAATCGCTATGAATTCACCTGCCCAGAATGCGCTTGAATACGTGCCGGTTCCGGCGTTCGATGACAACTACATCTGGATCGTGTCCGACTCGCGTAACGCGGTCGTCGTCGATCCGGGCGATGCCGCGCCCGTCGAGGCGTACTTCGCCGAACGTGGTTGGCGGCTGGCCGCTATTTTACTCACGCACCATCACCACGACCACGTCGGCGGCGTGAAAACGCTGCTCGATAGCCGAAAGGATGAGGGCGGCATGCTGGTGTACGGACCGGCGACGGAAAGCATCGAACGCCTGACGCAGCGGGTGACGGGCGGGGATTCGGTGCACATCGAAGCGCCGCCGATGGAGCTTCGGGTGATCGATGTGCCTGGCCATACGGCAGGCCACATCGCCTATTTCCAGGCGGGCCGCACGCCGCATCTCTTTTGCGGCGATACCTTGTTTGCCAGCGGCTGCGGACGCCTGTTCGAAGGCACTGCCGAACAAATGCTGAATTCGCTCGATGCACTCGCTGCGCTGCCCGACCATACGCTCGTGCACTGCGCACACGAATACACACTGTCGAACATCCGCTTTGCGCGGGCATGCGAACCGCACAATGACGTGCTCGCCCACTGGAGCGACGACGCGCAGGCGCTGCGCGCATTCGGCAAGCCCACCTTGCCTACGACCATCGGCCATGAAAAGGCGGTCAATCCGTTCCTGCGCGCCGACGTCCCGGCCATTCAGACGACGCTGTCGACGCAATTCGGACAACCAATTTCCGACCGCCTCGAAGCCTTTCGCGTGATGCGCGGTTGGAAGGATAAATTCCGCTAACCTGATGCAATTGTGGTCAACTTAATCCGAAATGGTGGAATGAGCGATAGATGCTGGATTTTGCAAGGTTTGCGTGCATTCTTATTGACGTCTTAAGTGTGGTTCCGTACCATCGCCTGCAAATTCCAGGCATCACTCATTTGGAAACCGAGACGTTCATGCGACTAATACTTAGTGCGCTATCCGTCATCACACTGGCCGCCTGCGCCAGTCAGAGACCGACAGCGCCCGCCACCGATTCAGCCACAGCAACACCCACCGAAGCCTCGCAGCAAAAAGTCGCCGACACCATCCGTCGGACCGCGGCAGCCAAGGAAACCATCGATGTAGACAAAACACCCGTGACCTCGCTCGCGGGCTCTGCCAGTTTATGGGCACGCGTTCGCAATGGCTTCCAAATTCCGGATCTGCAAAGCGATTTCGTCGACATGCAGGTGAACTGGTACGCGCAGCGCCCCGACTACGTCGAGCGCATGACCGGGCGTTCGCAAAAGTATCTCTATTACATCGTCGAAGAGCTGGAGCAGCGGCATATGCCGACCGAGCTTGCGCTGCTGCCCTTTATCGAATCGGCGTACAGCCCGCAGGCGCTGTCGGTCGCAAAGGCGGCGGGTATGTGGCAGTTCATGCCGGGCACGGGCCGCGACTACAACCTCAAGCAGAACATGTGGCAGGACGAGCGTCGCAACGTGCTGGCTTCGACCAGCGCCGCGCTCGACTATCTCTCGCGTTTGCATGACATGTTCTGCGACTGGCATCTGGCGCTCGCCGCGTATAACTGGGGCGAAGGCAATGTGCAGCGCGCCATCGCGCGCAACGAGGCAGCGGGCTTGCCGACGGACTACGAAAGCCTGCGCATGCCCAATGAAACGCGCAATTACGTGCCCAAGCTGCAGGCGGTGAAAAACATCATTGCCAATCCGCAGATGTATGGCCTGACGCTGCCGGACATTCCGAATCATTCTTACTTCGTGACGGTGACGACGGCGCGCGACATCGACATGACCATGGCGGCGAAGCTTGCCGGCATGAGCGTGGAGGAGTTTCGCTCGTTGAATCCGTCGTTTGCCAAGCCGGTCATTCTCGGCGCAACGAATCCGCAGATCCTGCTGCCGTTCGACAACGCGGCCACGTTTCAGCGCAATCTGACGTCGTACACGGGCGCACTGTCGTCGTGGACCACGTACACGGTGACCGAGCGTGCGCATCCGGCGGCCATTGCAGAAAAAATTGGCATCGATGCCGGCACGCTCATGTCTGTCAACCGCATTCCGGCAGGCATGCGTCTGAAGCCGGGCTCGACCATCGTTGTGCCGCGCACGAACGATGACGATGAGGACATCAGCGCTGACATCGCCGCGAACGCCATTCTGGCCGTCGAGCACGACGTGCCAGACACGCGCAAGATGGCCATCCGCGTGCGCCGCAAGCAGTCCATCGCCACGCTGGCCGACCGTTACGACGTATCGGTCGCGCAGATTCGCGCGTGGAACCGGACTCATCGTGATATGTTCAGGCCGGGGCAGGTCGTCGTGCTGCACGTGCCTTACGGTCGTGCCGTGCCGGCCGAGCCGGGTCCGGTGCGCGTCGAAACGGTGTCGGCGTCGAGCAAGTCGGTGGGCGGTGTGTCGGAGATCGGTACGCGGGTGCCTTTGTTGAAGGCTTCGGCCAAGGGCACGAAGTACACACCGGTCAAGAAAGTGTTGGCGTCGAGCGCTCCGCGTTCCACGAAGGCAAGCGCGAAAACGGTCAAGGCCGCACCGGCTCATACCAGCAGCAAGTCGAAGAAAAAGTAAGCGGCGGTTGCACGCTCTTACTCTTATATTCCACGCCGTCACCAAGGTGACGGCGTTTTCATTTTGGCGAGACCGTTAAACTGGCGTTTCAAAAAATCGCCAGCAGCGCCCGCCCGCATGTCGTCTTTCATCCGCCTCAGAGTCTTCTTTCTGTTCGTCGCCGGGTACTTCGTCTCGTACCTGTTTCGCGGCATCAATCTCGGCTTCGCGCCGCTCATCACGCATGATCTCGGGCTTTCCGCCGCCGATCTCGGTCTGCTGACGTTGTTGTATTTCATCGGCTTTGCGCTAACGCAGATTCCCGTCGGCGTGCTGCTCGATCACTTCGGCCTGGCGCGCATGACCGCGACCATGCTCGTGTTCGCGGCGGCGGGCATCTGGGTTTTCGGGGCGGCGCACGAAATCGGTGGGTTGATGATCGGGCGATTTGCTGATTGGCGTGGATGTGTCCGTGTGTCTGAGCGCGGCGTTCAAGGCCTCGGCGCAGCATTTTCCGGTGGCGCGGCTGCCGCTCGTCAGGCTTCACGATGGCAGTCGGCGGGCTCTGCGGCGTGGTCGTGGGTTCACCGCTGGCGTCGCTGCCGCGATTCTGCTGTTCGCGCCGCGCAAGGCGGACAGTCATCATCAAGCCGATATCGTCACGCAGTTCAAAGCAAAGGCACCTGGCACATCCTGAAGAGCGGGGCGTTCTGGAAGATCGCATCGTTTTCGGTGGTCACGCAGGGCGTTTTCTACGCGATGCAATCGCTCTGGATCCGCCCCTATCTGCTCGATGTCATGAACCTCACGCCCACGCAGGCGTCCGCGCTGGTCTCGGTGCTCGGTTTTGCGATGATGTTCGGCAGCGTCGGCTTTGGCGCGGCGTCTCAGTCTACGCGTTTTGCGGCTGGGGCATGGCGCTGTTCGTCGTCACGCAATTGCTGATGGTCTTTCGCGTGCCGCTGCCGCCCGCACTGCTGCTAACGGCGTATGGCGTGTTCGGCGGCACCGGCATTCTCAGCTACGCCATCGCCGCCGAATATTTCCCGACGCACATGATCGGCCGCGCGCATACGACGCTCACGCTCGTCATTTTCGTGCTGATCTTCTGCTTTCAGGTGGGCATCGGCGCGTTGCTGTCGTTCTGGCCGGCGGAAGCGGGACGTTATACACGGCGTCGGTGCATCGTCGGTGATATTACTATCTGGGCGATACTCATCGGCATGCAAACCGCCAGCGCGATCTGGTACGTATTGCCGAGCCGCGTGCTGCAAAAACAGGCAGGCGCGGTGTCATCGAACTGAGAGCGGCCCAGCAAGCAGACGGCTCCCAAATTTCGCGGATGTGACGAATTAATGTTATACTTCGAAAGTCTGAGCATATCAACCCGCATCCTAGCGCCTACCTCCCACTTCCCGTTCAAAAGCCGCGTGGTCAGTCCAGCGCTGCACGTCTCCGATCGCCCGTCAAGGTCCGTCCGCTTCGAGCGAACACCCTTCGAGCGAACACCTGCGGAAGCGCCTGAGTGAGACGTCTGCCACCGCGCGATGCGTTTCTACGCTCACTCACGAGCCGCGGGCGTAAACCTGAAGGACAGACAGGTCGGTAACAGGGTGTTCCCCCAAGGAGTCTACCGTGTTGCCGTCATTCTCCTCTGCACTTCTCGCACTTGCCGACGGCACGGTCTTTCGTGGTCAATCGATCGGCGTGCCCGGTTCGACGATCGGCGAAGTGGTGTTCAACACCGCCATCACCGGCTATCAGGAAATCCTGACTGATCCGAGCTATGCCCGCCAGATCGTCACGCTGACCTATCCGCACATCGGCAACTACGGCGTGAACGCCGAAGATGTCGAAGCCACCAAAGTCCATGCCGCCGGTCTCATCATCCTCGACCTGCCGGTGCTTGCATCGAACTTCCGTTCGGAGCAAACGCTCGCCGATTACCTTAAGGCACAAGGTATTTGCGCGATTGCAGGCATCGACACGCGCAAGCTCACGCGCATCCTGCGCGAGAAGGGCGCGCAGAACGGCTGCATTCTCGCCGGTTCTGATAATGAAGCGAAGGCACTTGGCTTCGCACGTTCGTTCCCCGGCCTCGCGGGCATGGATCTGGTCAAGGTCGTCTCGACCGAAAAGTCCTACGAGTGGACGCAGACCGAATGGCGTCTGGGCCAGGGTTACGGCAAGCAGGAAGCGCCGAAATTCCGTGTCGTCGCGTTCGACTACGGCGTGAAGTACAACATCCTGCGCATGCTCGCTGAGCGCGGCTGCTACGTCACCGTACTGCCGGCGCAAGCCACCGCCGCCAATGCGCTCGCCCTGAATCCGGACGGCGTGTTCCTGTCGAACGGCCCCGGCGATCCCGAGCCGTGCGACTACGCCATTGCCGCGACGCGTGAGTTCATCGAAAAGGGCATTCCGACGTTTGGCATCTGCCTCGGTCATCAGATCATGGGTCTTGCCGTCGGCGCGAAGACCATGAAGATGAAGATCGGCCACCACGGCGCGAATCATCCGGTGAAGGACATGGAAGATGGCCGCGTGGTCATCACGTCGCAGAACCACGGTTTCGCGATCGATGCCGCCACGTTGCCAGCTAACGCGAAGGTTACGCACGTCTCGCTGTTCGATGGCACGCTGCAAGGCTTCGCGCTCACCGACAAGCCCGCGTTCTGCTTCCAGGGCCACCCCGAAGCATCGCCCGGCCCGCACGACGTCGCGTATCTGTTCGACCGCTTCATCAAGCTGATGGAGTCGACGAAGGTCGCCGCTTAAGAACGAACAGAACCGAATACCACAGAGCAAACACCACAGAGCACAGTTATGCCGAAGTGCACAGACATCAAGAGCATCCTCATCATCGGCGCGGGCCCGATCATCATCGGCCAGGCGTGCGAGTTTGATTACTCGGGCGCGCAAGCCTGCAAGGCGCTGCGTGAAGAGGGCTACAAGGTCATCCTCGTCAACAGCAATCCGGCGACGATCATGACCGACCCGAACACGGCGGACGTCACCTACATCGAGCCGATCTCCTGGGAAGTGGTCGAGCGCATCATCGCCAAGGAGCGTCCCGATGCGATCCTGCCGACTATGGGCGGACAGACCGCGCTGAACTGCGCGCTGGACCTGTTCCATCACGGCGTGCTGGAGAAGTACAAGCTCGAGCTGATCGGCGCATCGCCGGAAGCCATCGACAAGGCGGAAGACCGCCAGAAGTTCAAGGACGCAATGACCAAGATCGGCCTCGATTCGGCCAAGTCGGGCATCGCGCATTCGATGGAAGAAGCGCTCGCGGTTCAGGTGCAGATTGCCGAAACCACGGGCAGCGGCGGTTATCCGACCGTGATTCGTCCGTCGTTCACGCTGGGCGGTTCGGGCGGTGGCATCGCGTACAATAAGGAAGAGTTCGAAGAGATCTGCCGTCGCGGTCTCGATCTTTCGCCGACGCGGGAACTGCTGATCGAAGAATCGCTGCTCGGCTGGAAAGAGTATGAGATGGAAGTGGTCCGCGATAAAAAGGACAACTGCATCATCGTGTGCTCGATCGAAAACCTCGATCCGATGGGCGTGCATACCGGTGACTCGATCACCGTCGCGCCCGCGCAGACGTTGACCGACAAAGAGTATCAGGTGCTGCGTAACGCGTCGCTCGCGGTGCTGCGCGAAATCGGCGTGGATACGGGCGGCTCGAACGTGCAGTTTGCGATCAACTCGAAGGATGGCCGCATAGTTGTCATCGAGATGAATCCGCGCGTGTCGCGTTCATCGGCACTGGCATCGAAGGCAACGGGTTTCCCTATTGCGAAGGTCGCCGCGAAGCTAGCGTGCGGTTACACGCTCGACGAACTGAAGAACGAAATCACTGGCGGACAAACGCCGGCATCGTTCGAACCTACGATCGATTACGTCGTCACGAAGGTGCCGCGCTTCGCGTTCGAGAAATTCCGCGAAGCCGATTCGCGTCTGACCACGCAGATGAAGTCCGTCGGCGAAGTCATGGCGATGGGCCGCACGTTCCAGGAATCGTTCCAGAAGGCGCTGTGCGGTCTGGAAGTCGGCGTCGACGGTCTCGATGAAAAGACCACGAGCCGCGACGAAGTCATCCGCGAAATCGGCGAGCCAGGTCCGGACCGCATCTGGTATTTGGGCGATGCCTTCCGTCTCGGTCTGACGATGAAAGAGATCTTCGAAGAGACGTCGATCGATCCGTGGTTCCTTGCGCAGATCGAGCAGATCATCCAGAAGGAAAAAGCGCTGCAAGGCCGCACGCTGAAAAGCCTGACGCGTGACGAACTGCTGTATTTGAAGAAGAGCGGCTTCTCGGATCGCCGTCTTGCGAAGCTCACGGGTTCCACCCAAACCGATGTGCGCAAGAAGCGCCACGAACTGAAAGTGCGCCCGGTCTACAAGCGCGTCGACACGTGCGCGGCCGAGTTTGCGACAAAGACCGCTTACATGTACTCGACGTACGAAGAAGAGTGCGAAGCGAATCCTACGGACAAGAAGAAGATCATGGTGCTGGGCGGCGGCCCGAACCGGATCGGGCAGGGCATCGAGTTCGACTACTGCTGCGTGCATGCCGCGCTCGCCATGCGCGAGGACGGCTATGAAACCATCATGGTCAACTGCAACCCGGAAACCGTCTCGACCGACTACGACACGTCCGACCGTTTGTACTTCGAATCGCTGACGCTGGAAGACGTGCTCGAAATCGTCGATCTGGAAAAGCCGGTCGGTGTGATCGTGCAGTATGGCGGCCAGACGCCGCTGAAGCTCGCGCTTGATCTCGAAGCGAACGGTGTGCCGATCATCGGCACGTCGCCGGACATGATCGATGCCGCCGAAGACCGCGAACGCTTCCAGAAGCTGCTGAAGGATCTCGATCTGCGCCAGCCGCCGAATCGCACGGCGCGCGCGGAAGATGAAGCGCTGAAGCTAGCCGAAGAAATTGGTTATCCGCTGGTCGTGCGTCCGTCGTACGTGCTGGGTGGCCGCGCAATGGAAATCATCCACGAGCCGCGCGATCTTGAACGCTACATGCGCGAGGCCGTGAAGGTATCGAACGATTCGCCGGTGCTGCTCGACCGCTTCCTGCACGACGCGATCGAATGCGATGTCGACTGCATCTCGGATGGCGATGACGTGTTCATCGGCGGCGTGATGGAGCACATCGAACAGGCGGGCGTGCATTCGGGCGATTCGGCCTGCTCGCTGCCGCCGTACTCGCTGTCGAAGGAAACCGTCGATGAACTGAAGCGTCAGACTGCCGCGATGGCGAAGGCGCTGAACGTCATTGGTCTGATGAACGTGCAGTTTGCCATCCGGCAAGTGCCGCAGGCCGATGGCTCGAAGCAAGACATTATCTACGTACTGGAAGTGAATCCGCGTGCGTCGCGCACGGTGCCGTATGTGTCGAAGGCGACCGGTTTGCCGCTGGCGAAGATCGCCGCCCGCGCGATGGTCAGCCAGAAGCTGACGGCCCAAGGCGTGACGAAGGAAGTCATTCCGCCGTATTTCAGCGTGAAGGAAGCGGTGTTTCCGTTCGTCAAGTTCCCGGCGGTCGATCCGGTACTCGGACCGGAAATGCGCTCGACCGGCGAAGTGATGGGCGTGGGCCGCACGTTCGGTGAAGCGTTGTTCAAGTCGCAACTGGCCGCAGGTTCGCGTCTGCCGGAATGCGGCACGGTACTGCTGACCGTGATGGATGCCGACAAGCCGAAGGCCGTCGAAGTCGCGCAGATGCTGCACGAACTCGGCTATCCGATCGTCGCTACCAAGGGCACGGCAGTGGCCATCGCGGCGGCGGGCGTGCCGGTGAAGGTCGTCAACAAGGTGAAGGACGGCCGGCCGCATATCGTCGACATGATCAAGAATGGTGAAATTGCGCTGGTCTTCACCACGGTCGATGAAACGCGCGCCGTCATCGCGGATTCGCGTTCCATCCGCATGAGTGCGCAAGCCAACAAGGTCACGTACTACACGACCATGTCCGGCGCGCGCGCGGCGGTCGAGGGCCTGCGTTATCTGCGCGACCTGGAAGTCTATGATTTACAAGGTCTGCATGCTCGCCTAAACTAAGGCTTCGACTATCAGTCGAAGTAACACGAGCCGCGGTTAAGCGGTATCTCCTGGCAGCGGGAGACGCGCTTAACCGCGGTAATTTTTTGACGATTTTGTTTGTGAGCTGTCTATGAGCACGATTCCTTTGACGAAGCGCGGCGCGGAGTTGCTGCGCGACGAACTGCAACGCCTGAAGGCCGTCGAGCGGCCGGCTGTGATCAGCGCGATCGCGGAAGCGCGCGCGCAAGGTGACCTGTCGGAAAACGCGGAATACGATGCTGCGAAGGAAAAGCAGGGTTTCATCGAGGGCCGCATCGCGGAAATCGAGTCGAAGCTTGCCGCCGCGCAAGTCATTGATCCGACGCAAGTCGAAGCCGATGGGCGCGTGGTGTTCGGCGCGACCGTGGAACTGGAAGACCTCGAATCGGGCGATACAGTCACGTACCAGATCGTCGGCGACGACGAAGCGGACATCGATCACGGCCTCATCTCGGTCAGCTCGCCCATCGCGCGTGCGCTGATCTCGAAGTCGGAAGGCGATGTCGCGTCGGTTAAGGCGCCGAGCGGCGCGCGCGAATACGAAATCATCGCTGTGCGTTACGTCTGATGCAGCACCGTCTCTTTTGCATGATCTCGATGCTGTGGGTCGGCAGTCTGCTGACTCTCGGCCTCGTTGCAGCGCCGGTGCTGTTTTCTGTGCTGGATCGTGAGTCGGCGGGTTCGGTCGCGGCGCAACTGTTCCGTATTGAAGCCATCGTCGGCGTGGTTTGCGCGCTGGTGCTGATTCTCATCGGCAATCGCTTCGTGAAAAGCGGCATCGTCGATTACAAGCGCGTGCGGTGGATCGTCGCGGTGATGTTGCTGTGCGTGCTGGTCGGCTACTTCGCGTTGCAGCCGTTCATGAACGCGATCCGCGTAGCCGCGCAAGAGGCGGGCACCACGCTGGCCGATTCGCCGGACGTGACGAAGTTTGGCGTTCTGCACGGCATTTCGAGCGCGATCTATCTGATCGAATGCCTGTTCGGCCTGGCGCTCGTGTGGCGCTTGTCGGGCGCGAAGCCGGTCAAGATCGTGCCGACGAACAAGTCGGCCAAGATGGCGGCGAAACGCGCCCGCCGTTGATTCATTTGGCCCGAAAGAAGAGGACGGCGCGTGCATTCGCAAGAGGCACGCGCCGTTTGATCATTTCACGTTCTACGCCTGGCGCTTGGAACTGGCCTGACGCTTCTTCGCGCGCTTGAATGTTGCCGCCCGCGGTGACGCGCTCGTTGCCCAACACCTTCAGCGTAGTCTTCTTTAGCTTTTTGTAGGCGGGTGCATCGCGCGTGATTTTCACGGCTTTCACTGTGCGCGGCCTTTGGTTTCGCGTTCGGCGGCGCTCGGCGGCATGGTGCTGCGGGTGCACACGGCGCGGCTCTTCGGCGCAGCGCCTTCCGGCCTCCAGACGACGAGCAGTTTGCCAATATGTTACATCGGCGCGGCATTCAGGCGATCGCAGATTTCGTCGTAGATGGCGACGCGCTCTTCGCGTTCGTCGCCGAACGCGGACTTTGATGAACTGATGCGCTTCGAGGTGGACGCCGATTTCCTTCAGCACGGCATCGGTCAGACCCTCCGCGCCAACGAATACGACGGGCTTGAGCGCGTGGGCCTGCGAGCGCAGGTCGGCACGCTGAGCGGGGGAGAGTTTAAGATTCTGGCACGAGAAATTTGGGACTCAACTAGTGGTGAGTTAAAAATTACTAGTGGTGAGTTAAAAATTAATTGAATTATTAGCTGCTTGTAGTACTGTGCGATGGATGGCTCGTACTTCAAGAGAGGTGGCGATGAGCGGAAGACCCAAGGCGGAACTCGTGTTGAGTGACTCGGAGCGCGAACAACTCAAGGCATTGACAATGCGTCGCAAGACAGCGCAGGCGTTGGCGTTGCGATCGCGGATTGTGCTGGCGTGCGCGAAGGGCGTCGACAATAAGGATGTTTTGGCAAAATTGCGAATCACTCAACAAACCGTTTCGAAGTGGCCGGCAGGCTTTGTTGCTCATCGTTTGGATGGTCTGCTCGATGCGCCGCGCCCCGGCGCGCCGAGAACGATCGAGGATTCGCATGTTGACGCGGTCATAGCGAAGACGCTGGAGTCCGTGCCTGTCGGAGTGACGCGCTGGAGTACGCGC
>LELG01000426.1 GCA_001045575.1 Candidatus Burkholderia pumila | reverse complement strand
ATTTCAAGCGCATTCTCACCGCCGCAGACGATGACGCCGCGCTGCGCATTCCGGCCAGTGCGAGAAAGGAGTTCGTCGCCGTCGAGCTGCAACCTGGTGTCACCATCACCGTTGCGACCTCGCGCTTATAAGGCCCGACACGCAGCGACGGATTGAACGTGTTTTCAGATGGGATGAGCGAGCCGATAGTGGCGACTCATCCTTGTATGGAAGACGAACGGTAGGCGCGACCGGAGAAAAAAACAGCGCAAACCAATTACCGAGCAATTGGCCGATTGTCGTGCTGTCGCAAGACGGAGCACACAGGCGCAGGGGTGCGCCCAGGCCGGCGCGGTAGCCGTATAGGCGGCGGACTCGGGTAAAGCGTTGCGGAATGACGCGAGCTGGGTCAGCGGCGACAGCAGGCAAGACTCAACGCGAAGCCGCTGCGATAAGAGCGGCACCAGTTGATGTCAGCCAGCAGGCTCGCCAGTGGTCTTCGCGCGCAGCGCGATCGAGACCAGGAGATAGGCTCCCTGTGACTCTCGTGCGGCGGCAAAGGAAACGGGCGCATCCGCGATCGCCCGGTGTCATGGAACGCGAGTACGAGATACGAATGCAGATGCAGGAGCCTTGGAACGGGTTGGCCTTCAGATGGAGAATGCCGGGGGGCAATGATTGTCGGCGCGTATCACGATCTGTTGGGAACGCTGTTCTGGGTGCGTCCCAACGAAACGAACGAGACCGAGCGATACGAGCTGACTGCCGATATCGATGGGCCGCATCGCTTCGATATCGACGAACTGGATGCGGAGGGATTGCTGTCCAGCGCGCTCGATTGCGGCTCCAGCTTCGATCGATTTATTGATCGTGCCCCGCTGAGTGAGCGCGCTGTGATCTCGCCAGCAGCGTTCGCGCAATGGGTCGCCTCCACGGCGTGGCTTGCGACCAGGACCAGTATCGCATTGTCGTTCATGAGGCAAGTACCGAAAACGAGGTGGCTCGACAGCCAAGTCAACGGCCACAAGATTTTTCGAGTGCTTACTGTTTCGAAACGCTGTTAGCGCCGTTGACGAGGGTGATCAAATGTATCTATCCATCGATCGCTATGACCAGCAGATGGGAGACGGTGCCGAAACAGTCCGCTCGAATAGATCACTGGGTGAACCCATCGGCTCGAGGCAGACGCAGCGTGGTCGGAGTGGCAATTGTCGCTGCGCTACGGATTTTTCGATGTGAACGCACGGCAGCGCGCGCTTGAGCACGCTGGCATGACTGGATGGGATTTTCCCTGCGGCCTTGATCGGGCCGGTGAACCTTTCTTCGAGCAGTCAGCAGAACTGAGACAAGCGTTCTAACAAAGCCGTGCGCTGTATCGCGCAATCAATTTTCACAAGAAGCAGTATAACCCCTTAGGAAAACAATGACACAGCTGGTCGTGAATGTCCGTCGGGCGTTGAACGAATATGCTGGGCTTCTACATGACTTTAAACGCGAGCTGGAAGTGATTTTCCTTGAATACGTGGACCGTGTGCACAGCCGCACGCGCCGCAGTTCGCAGCCGCTTTCAGTCAAAATGCAAGGCTATCGTTTGCAAAAACTGTGTCGTTCGTTTGAGGAGCTTCGCGAAAATGGGTATGCGTTGCAGTCGCCTCGGTCATTGAAAGAGAAACACATCAGCTTCCTGGTCAATCTGTGGGCAGATAAGAAGCAATGCGCGGGGACGATCGAAAACAAGTTGACTTATTTTCGCGCATTTGCTGGTTGGATCTGACCTGTTCCCCGCGTTTAGTACGATGACGATGTAGGAGTTCGTTCCAGAAAGAGAGGAACGGCAATGAAAAAGCGATTCACCGAAGAACAAATCATCGGCATTTTGAAGGAAGCCGAGACGGGC
>LELG01000425.1 GCA_001045575.1 Candidatus Burkholderia pumila | reverse complement strand
GGCAAACGTATCGTTGCTGCGCAATTCTCGCCGCAACTAGCCCTTGCCAGAACCGGCGTAGAGCGTCGCTTAAAAGTCGCAAACATGCGTTGACAGTCGGTACGAGATCATTTGACGGCCAGGGCGCGAAGCCCGGCGCGCGGACATGCCGAAATGCTTATGCCATTCGGCCGAGTGGCATGAAGCCACGGATCGTCCGATACTGGCGGCTCGAATCGAACCAGAGGTGGAAGCAATATGAATGTCGTTGTTTGTTGGGGGGGGCGCTGGCTGCGGCGGTGCTCGCCGGTTGTGTATGCCGGATCTCGGTGGCTCGCTCGTCGCGCCGTCATTCAGCGCGTTGCAGTCGATGTGCGGAACGTCCCGGTGGATTACGGCGCGGACGCGCAGTCGGTCTATTCGGCGTTCTACGAGGCCTATGTCGCGCAGAAACGCGGCGCGCTGCCGAAGGACCGCTATTGCGCGTTCCAGGCATCGATCGCCGAGCGATACAGCGCGTACAAAGCCAATCCCGGCCCGGCAGCGCAGAGCGCGTGGGCGAACTTCTTTCTGGATCAGCGAGCGCAGGCTTTGATCTGGCGCGCATCCGTCGATCCGACGTTATGCGCGGGCTAGAGCCAAAAGAGGAAGAGAAGCGGATAACCGGGCGCGATCAGCAACCGCGCCCGCGAATTTGCTACGAGAAGCGCTTGAACGCCTTGATGGTGGAATCGCCGGAAGCGGTGAGACGCCATTGCTGCCATCCCGATACGAGGTTTTCGAGCTGAACGAGCTGGCGTTCGAACAGGGCGTCGAGTTCCTCCCGTTCCATGTCGACCTGATTAGGCGCTTCCTGAACCAATAGCAGCGTGGCAAATTCGTGCGGACTTAGCATTGTATTCTCCATGACGACCGAAAAGCATCGGGAGGCGGCTTTGTAAGCCGGAACTTTCTGCTTCGAAACGGTTGTACGGGGACACTGAAAATCGCCGGGCTGTCGCGCTGGCTTGTGAGTTGCGCGCGCCGGGAATTGGGATTCTAGGCAAGGGCTGACGAGTGGCAAATAACAACAACGAAAATTTTGGCTTTGACTTTTTTTGGGGATGAGCAGGCGGTTATGCGAACGCACGTAAACGCAGAAACGACTTTAAGTTCCTGCCTCAGCGTACCATTGGCATTACCGTTCGGACGCTCATGCTTTTATTGCATGAATTCATTCAATAAATGAATTTGTTCCAATTTAAGCCCATCGGGCAATATTCACTTCTGCTTCGTTACTTACTGCGTCGTCAGGCAGTTTGCGCCGACCATCGTCGAGACATTCATCCATGTGACCGGCGACAAGCTTGCGCCGAGTTATTACGTGTCGCTTGCCGCGGTATTGTCGGGTCTTTCGCTTGCGATCGTCGCGTGGCGCATGCGCGGGGCGAAACGCGCCATCGCATAAAGAAAGGAATGTTTCCACCCGTTACGGACAACGTAACGCATACGTGAAATGCAAAGGCGGCTTCGGCCGCCTTTTTGTTTGTGCACCGCGCATGCACAACAGCTTGGGGGTGGGAGTTCCCTGTCCAACCTGATGGTGGTAAAGGACTAGCGAAATGCAAGGGCGTCGTCGTGAGGCGGGGTTTGAAGGAAGTGTGTACCAAAGGCCATGGCCTGACAAACAGAAACCAGATATGAGGCCTGTTCTGGCCAGACGAGCGGGCAAATGATCACGAAGTCCATAACCATCAAGGTCCGGGGTGGTAGGTCTGGCAGGTGTGTAGCGAAAGCGGTTGAGCTTACCTCGGGAGATCTGTGCGGTATCCTGCAATCAGGACTGACCGACTCGTAAGAATCGCTGACCGCCGCGCAGGAGTCAGCAGCGGGCATAAGGCCCAAACGGAGAGGAGCGGCGAGTAAGCCGGAGAACTCGACATGGGA
>LELG01000424.1 GCA_001045575.1 Candidatus Burkholderia pumila | reverse complement strand
CCGTTGCTAATGCACTGAATTCCAGGCCCCGGAAAACGCTTGATTGGAAGACGCCTGCGGAAGCCCTGGACGAATACCTAAAATCTGTTCAACAAGCCGGTGTTGCGACGACCGGTTGAATTCGCCCTATCGCGCACCTTGTCGACGAACAATCGATTGCTCGAGAGCTTGAACGTCTCTTGCCGAGGCGGCTGCAAGCCGAACGCCCGCCAGATTCTCGATACGGCCGTTTTGCGAGAGATTCGTCTCGCGGGCCATTGTGCGCTACTCCTCCAGTGCGTCGCTCCGGCAGGCTTACGGCCACCTGGCATTATCCTGTTTCCCCAACTGTCCACAGTATTGTCGCGCCACGCCCACCGAATGTTTTTTTCCTTTCTTCGGAAAACCCGTGTCGTCAATGATCCAGTACAGTCCGTTTGACGGATCCATATGCAACAATACCCAGCGCCGAACCTGTTCAACTAATGCGGCGTCAGACCTTTCGAACTTTGAAACGAAGTGATGCAGGGACTGGTGCCGGGCATTTAAGCGATGCGGCTCGAGATGGGCCGCCAGCGACTCAACACTTTTACGCGCAATCGGCAGCATCAGCCCCTAATATGATACAATTATATATTAGTAGCTTGTTGATTATCCATGCCAGAAGCGATCGGCGATGGGACTGGCTGTCACTGCGACGCTTCACGCGTGTGCAGTATCGTTTCCGCGACAGCTTCTTTCAACGTGCCATCGGTCCATCTCTCTTCCGAGGTTTTCAAATGAGCACCCATCGCCGCCTGTGCAGCGATGGGATCCGTTGCTCGAAGTGCTCTCCAGATATCTTCGTGTTCGCGTATCGCTGCGCTCCACGTTTCCGGACTCTCCGTGTGGCCTCGCATGGCGGCGGCGATCGGATCATGGCGGCTATCAAAAAGCTGACCAACGAACCGACGGAGCACGGAGTTGCCCGAGGCTTCTGCGATGAGTATATGGAACTGACGGTCTGCCTCAACGAGAGATTTGCCCGCAATTGCTAACCTGCGCATACGGTCGATGGAGCGACGTATGCATTCCAATATGGCTGCGGTCATGCGTGCGGCCGCGAGTACCGCCACGCTCCCCTCAATCGCTGCCCGCGCCTGCATCAATTCCGATGGGCTGTCACCGAGTGCCGCCACTGCCGCAGTGTTGTCATCGTCGAAGTTTGCGTGTCGAACGTAGACTCCAGATCCAACTCGGATTTCGACCTTGCCTCCAATTTCCAGTGCGATCAGCGCTTCTCGCAACGACGGCCGCGAAACGCCCAGTTTCAGTGCTAATTCGCGCTCCGCTGGCAGGCGCTCTCCCGGCGGAAACTTGCCCCCCTTGATCAGCTTGACGATCTGGCTGGCGACCGATTGGTAAAGCCGCTTTGATTCGATTGATTTCATGAAGCGATCAGCAAAGTTTAAGAGGCGAATAGATAGGATAGGGCTCAGTCTAGCATTCCCTCGAGTGCGCGCCGCGGCCGCGCACAAGACCTGCAGCATTAGGGTTTTCTCTATTGGTAAGAACGGTTGGAAAAATATTAATTGGCTTGACCAAAATTAGGAAGCCCTGTTTAATCTGTCGCAAATGGATTGACCAGCAATACCAATACTGTCGTGAGCTAAAAATTAATTGAATGATTAGCTGCTTGTAGTACTGTGCGATGGACGGCACGTACTTCAAGAGGTGGCGAAGAGCGGAAGACCCAAGGCGGAACTCGTGTTGAGTTGAGTGACTCGGAGCGCGAACAACTCAAGGCATTGACAATGCGTCGCAAGACAGCGCAGGCGTTGGCGTTGCGAGCGCGGATTGTGCTGGCGTGCGCGAAGGGCGTCGACAATAAGGATGTTTTGGCAAAACTGCGAATCACTCAACAAACCGTTTCGAAGTGGCCGGCAG
>LELG01000423.1 GCA_001045575.1 Candidatus Burkholderia pumila | reverse complement strand
CAGTCGCCGCTGGTGGCGCAACAGTGGGCAGTTGCTCAACAGCGTGCTGAACCTTGCTTACTTTGATCAACTGGGTGTTCCTCGACTCTCATAACCTCAACTCAACTTTCCGAACCGCCCGGTGCGGACCCCCATGCCGATTAGATTCAGATTCGGCACCACCCGGTTTCCAACAGAGCAGCCTTGACATTCAAAGAATTTTTTAATATAGATGTTCTATTAAAAAAATTTAATAGTATTAAATTAATAGCTGTTTGTCAACGTTAAAATTTAATTTGATTGCTCTTGTGAAAATCAAGAGCATTTTATGCCCAGAAAGATAGATTGAAGCGTTATATGTCATAGGGCACACGAGTAATCATAAGACCCTAGCCACAGCATCGGTCAATTATGAAGAAGACAGGACGTTGGGAATTTTTGTTCTTATTTGCATATACAGCGACAAATGAAACAGCAGAACTTGAGTGATACGAGCATCAATAGCAATTAGGAAGAAACCTGTGGCCTACACAACAAGCAGTCTCAAATTCTTGGAAGTATTCAGTCAGTCATTTGTGTGACGAAAAGAACACGGCTCATTAGAGTTGAAGTAGTTTGGCAATTTACAGCGACGCGATAAATTACAGAAGGCAATAGACGGGAAGTTGCCATCCAGCCAAACGAGCGAGTCCAATAGTACAAATGCCCTTATCCAAGGATAAGGGAGCTTCTTTCAGGCCACTGATGGAGAACATTCATGTCGGCTCTCCAAAGCCAGATGTTGGGAGATACGAGCAATACAAGTTTAGGCTAAATTCTGAAAGGAACGTCTTGGATACCCTGCACCCTGCCGTTAGAAACGGCAGAAAGAAACCAAGATTCGGGCAAGTATCTAATTGCTTGCAAGGGCCGTTTTAAATTGAATGAAGGCACGGCAAAGACAGAATTGCACTCGAACTCAATTATGAGATTTGCGAGCCAGCAAGGGAAAGGCTTTGCCGTTTTTCTTTAGAAAAACGGCAAAAACTAAGTCATCTTATATGAAGATAACTTAATTATCATCCAAGCAATTCGGAACACCCTTTACTCAAGCAAATAAGAGATTGCAGAGGATTGACGATAATCAATCAAAATTGGGAGCGGCGAAATTCTCATTTAAGTAATCAGCAAAAAGCACCCGAAGGTGATTTGCTTCTGGTGAAAAATTGAATTACCGAGGAAAAAGTAATTTCCGCAATGGTGACAAAGATAGGCATTGTTGTAAAAAGCCTTCCACACTGGATAGTCCTTTTGATATTGTTTGTTCTTCTTCGTGAAGCTGCAAGCCTCCCACGCCCACCAAGCCAACAGCCCCAGACTAATAAACATGAGCGGGGATTTGCTGAACAGCCAAGGGCTTGCTGCAAGAGCAAGAACACCGCCAGCAATGATTTCTATCTTGCTGGGCTTCTTCGGTGGGGCAAAGCGTGCTGGCAGCATTGTTTGGCTCGTGCTGATGCTGTTTCCAGCAAAGACGCCCGCTCCGCTTGTTCCAAGCCCGATCCCATTGATAGAGCCGGTGTTGTAAACAGTTCTAGATTGGAGAACTGCTTTGATTGATTGAACGTGCTCGCTACCGCACTTAGGGAATTGGATTCCCATTTGGCTGGCTTCCCCTCTTTGGCTTAGAAATTATATTGCATGCCGACCGACACCATGCGGGCGTTCGTATCCGTGGCGTTGTCGTTGGTTTTGGTGATCTTCGGATACCAGTTGATATCGCCTGTCACGCTGAGTTTGTCAGTCAACTTGTACATCGCACCAATGCCGAACCTGGCGTGAACTTGGTTGTCTTTACCTGTATAGGCATCGTCGGATAAGCCGACTGATCCAGTGAGGTATGGACGAAGACACAACGCCAACACGGCCGGTCAAAGTGAAGCTGTCATTCAA
>LELG01000422.1 GCA_001045575.1 Candidatus Burkholderia pumila | reverse complement strand
AAGAGACGAGTGTTTATGCCGACGCCGGTTACCAGGGCATGGAAAAGCGTGAGCAAGCGGGCTCGACTCGATGGCACGTTGCGATGCGGCCCAGCAAGCGAAGGAAACTGAACCTGAACGACCCTGTTGATGCGATATACGACAAGATCGAACGACTGAAGGGCGGCATTCGGGCGAAGGTCGAGCACCGCACCGAGCAAGCCGACCGACGTGATGATGGCGGTGAAACGCGTCGTCGTGCTGATGCTCGACACCATGCCCGTGCGCTCGGGCGGCACGCATGCCATGATTGCATGATTGCCTTTTGCGTGTCGCCATTGAGCACGCCCGCGCCGAGCCCCGTCACGATCATGCCGATGATCGCCAGCCCAATGCTCAGTAGCGCCATCGCGAGCACGCGGCGTCCGGCCCGCGCGCCAATGTGCGGACCGACGATCATCGCCACCGCGAACAGCAGCATGCCGATGCCTGCGCGCACCGTAGGCAAACCGAACGCGTTCTGCAAGTAAAGCGGCAGGAACGTCATCATGGCTTGCGTGCAGGCCGCGTAGCCGAATATGGCGAGCACGGCGGCGACGAAGCGCGGCTGGCGGAACAGCGCGAGATCGATCATCGGATGCGCGCGCTTTTGCTGGATGCGGATGAAGACGGCGAGCAGCGCGATGGTCGTTGACACCGCCCATGCACGTGCCCCCACACCGCCCACGCAAGTGCCCGCGCCGCGCCTTCGTGAAACGTATTGGCGATGATCGCCAGCGCAGACGTGAGCAGTATCGCCGCGCCGATGCCTTTCGCCGCACGCGCGATATTCAGCGCGAATGCGGAAGGCGCGAGCCCGCATCCGAGCGAGACGAGCATGAACGCCGCCAGCCCCGCGATCAGCATGCGCTTGCGGCCGATGCGGTCGGCGAACGCGCCCATCGGCAGGAGACTGGCGGCGAAGGCGACCATGTAGGCGCTGACGACCCATTCGACATCCGCGAAGCCGGCGTGGAATTCGCGCGCGATGGACGGCAGCGCGACGGCGACCACGTTCGTATCGAGCGTGATCAGCGCGTAGGTTGCGGAGGCGGTGAGCAGGACGAAGCGCTGCGTTTTCGTATCGGTTTCGGCATTCATTGGGCGATGCTAGTCGCGCGTGTGTTCTCTGTCATTGACATAGAATTGCAGAATAATTGTTCTTTCAGGCAATAACGAAAATGTCCGTCGAACTTCGTCATGTGCGCTGTTTTCTGAGCGTCGCGCAGCATTTGCATTTCGCGTGCGCGGCGGAAAAACTCGGCATTGCACCGCCCGCGCTCACGTGGCAGATTTAGGAAGCCGAACGGCTGCTCGGCGCGCGGCTTCCTGCTGGGCGGTCATCCCGCACAAGGTCCACCGGCACGCCGGGCGTGTTTTGCCACGCCCGGCTCCAGCACAGGCGCGGGGGTGTCATCAGTATGGATCTTGTCCGCGTCGAGCACGTAACGACCGAGTGCATCGGACAGCAGGTGCAGCAGCGCAGCCGCTTCACGAACCCACGAAAGCCAGTGTTGCCCGTTCCAGCTCGATGCCCGCGCGGCAATAGATGCCAGCCTGCCGGTATAGCGGCGTATGGTCAGCGTACTTCGCGACCACGACCTGTGCGAGTAGGCCGGCACTCGCCATCGAGCGCGCTATCGGTCGCTCTTGACGGACGATGGGTTACGCGACAGACGTGAGAGGTTGCCAGTTATGAGGCAGCAGTGAGAAATGCTGCGATGTCGCTTGCCTGTGGGTCGGCAGGCGTGTCAGGATGTCTTTGAGATACGCATGGGGTTCGTGGCCGTTGAGTTATGCTGAGCGGATGAGGCTCATGATCGCAGCCCCACGTTGGCTAGCGCGGAGCGACCCTGCGAACAACCAGTTGGCTCTGCCGATGGCCGATGGACGTATTTGATTTTC
>LELG01000421.1 GCA_001045575.1 Candidatus Burkholderia pumila | reverse complement strand
ACTTTGATCAACTGGGTGTTCCTCGACTCTCATAACCTCAACTCAACTTCCCGAACCGCCCGGTGCGGGGACCCGCATGCCGGGTAGTGCGGCAGGGGCACGGTGCTACAGCCGTACCCTATGCCGAGCGGGCTCGTGACGGCATTCGGCGGCGGCACGGTGCGCGATGTGTTGTTATCTCGCCGGCCGTTTTTTTACTGGGTGATGCATCAGGACTACGTGCTCGTCGTTTTTGCGATGGCGATTTTCGCGCCCTACTTCCTGCGCGTGACCTCGCGCCTGTTCGACCAGCGCGCACTTTTGATTACCGATGTCATCGGCCTCGGCCTGTTCAGCGTGTCCGGCACGTCCATCGCGCTCGACACGCAAATGCAAATGCCCTCCTTCACCGCCACGATGATGGGCGTCGTCACGGGCGTGTTCAGCGGCATCATCCGCGATGTGCTGTGCAACGAAATTCCACTAATTTTGCGCGATTCGCGTCCCTACGCGGTCTGCACGTTCGCGGGCTGCTGGATTTATCTCGGGCTGTCGGAGCTTGAAGTCGATACGATTTACAACGTGCTGATTTCGACGGCGTTCATCCTGATCGCGCGGTTTGTGACGTTCAAATTTGATATTCGTCTGCCACATTGAACGGCATCCAACGGGCGGCAAAACCCGCGTGTTTTTGCTACAATTCGAAAATTTCCCGGCCCTCCCCGCCCTCCTCGCTCGCCGTCATCACGGCAGATAGAATATGAACATCGAGCAAGCGCGTTTCAACATGATCGAGCAACAGATTCGTCCCTGGGAAGTACTGGACCAGGACGTCCTGAACCTGCTGTCGATCGTCAAGCGTGAGAACTTCGTTCCCGCCGCGTACCGCAACATCGCCTTCTCTGATCTGGAAATTCCGCTGCCGGGCGGCGAGCGCATGCTGGCGCCGCGCGTCGAAGCGCGCGTGTTGCAGGAACTGGCCATCCACAAGGGCGAAACCGTGCTCGAAATCGGCGTGGGTTCGGGTTACATGGCGGCGCTGCTCGCGGCGCGTGGCCGCAGTGTGACGACCGTCGAAATCTCGCCGGAACTGGCGGATTTCGCCAAACAGAATCTGGCGGCGAACGGCGTGATGAACGCGGAAGTCGTGGTCGGCGACGGCGCGCAAGGCTGGGCTGACGGCGCGCCTTACGATGTCGTCTGCGTATCGGGCGGCCTGCCCATCATGCCGCAGGAATTTCTGGAGCAACTGAAGATCGGCGGCCGGATTGCGGCCTTCGTCGGCTCGGCGCCGGTCATGAAGGCGCAGATCATCACGCGCGTCGATGAAAAACAGTTCCGCGTGTCTGATATTTTCGAAACGCTCGTCGTGCCGCTGAAGAACGCGAAGCATCCTTCGTTGTTCAAATTCTGAGCTTTTGATGATCGCTATGCAAAATCTCTCCGCAACCGATCTCGCCGCGTGGCTCAACGACGCATCGCGCCCCGCGCCCGTTCTGCTCGACGTGCGCGAGCCGTGGAAAATCCAGACGGCAAGCATGAGCAATAATCGTGTCCATTCCCATGCGCGACATTCCCGCGCGCAGCGAAGAGCTGGAAGACGGACGCGCCTATCGTCTGCATCTGCTATCAAGGCGCGCGTTCAGCGTCAGTGGGCATGTTCCTGGAATCGCGCGGATTCACGAACGTATTCAATCTGTATGGCGGTATCGATGCGTGGTCCAAGCAGGTCGATTCGAACGTGCCCACGAGTGTTCGCTGCTTCCATGAAAAAAGCCTGCAAATTGAACTGCACCCCTAAAGGTTGGACATTGATCCAACCTTTAGGGGTGTTTTCCATGGCGAAGTACACAGAGCAGTTCAAGCTGGCAGTTGTAGAGGAGTAGGAGTCGGGGGAGTGGGATCTCGGAGCGTGGCGCAGCGCCACGGAATCGACGAGGCGACGGTACGTAG
>LELG01000420.1 GCA_001045575.1 Candidatus Burkholderia pumila | reverse complement strand
CCCCCCCCCTTTCCCTAAAACCCCCCCCCCCCCCACAACCCCCCCACTAGCCCGCTCGTCGGCAGCATCAGATGTGTATACGCGCCGGTAATTAGGGGGGGTACCGCTTTAAGGGGCGTCTCCCCCCCGCCAACGGCGGGCGGGTTCGAGTCCCGCCTTGGGCACCATGGTTTTCTCGCTTGTTTTTGCTTCAGCATGTCTCGCCCGCTCGTCGGTGGGTGTTATTGCGAACCCGACGCAAACACGCATCTCTTCCTCGCAATGCGGCTCGGGCATCCGGGTCGTCATGTCATTTCCGGCGGCTTGCCATCTGCCCGGGCATGTCTGATACTCGAAAGCCGGACCGCGTTTTCCCCCATGTCAATTTGATGGTATTGCTCATGAGCACAATTCTCGAAAGTCTCCCGACTGGCCAAAAGGTCGGTATCGCGTTCTCCGGCGGTCTCGACACCAGCGCCGCGCTCCACTGGATGAAGCTCAAGGGCGCCGTGCCGTACGCCTATACGGCCAACCTCGGCCAGCCCGACGAAGACGACTACGACTCCATTCCCCGCCGCGCGACCGAATACGGCGCAGCGGGCGCATGCCTGATCGACTGCCGCGCGCAAGTCGTCGCGGAAGGCATCGCGGCATTGCAGAGCGGCGCGTTCCACGTGTCGACGGCGGGCGTCACGTACTTCAACACCACGCCGCTAGGCCGCGCCGTCACGAGCACCATGCTCGTCGCCGCCATGAAGGAAGACGGCGTCAGCATCTGGGGCGACGGCAGCACGTACAAGGGCAACGACATCGAGCGTTTCTATCGCTACGGTCTGCTCGTCAATCCGGATCTGAAGATTTACAAGCCGTGGCTGGACCAGCAGTTCATCGACGAACTCGGCGGCCGCGCGGAAATGTCGGAGTTCATGCAGAAGGCGGGCTTCGGCTACAAGATGTCGGCGGAAAAGGCTTATTCGACGGATTCGAACCTGCTGGGCGCAACGCATGAAGCAAAGGATCTGGAAAGCCTGGAAAGCGGCATCAAGATCGTGAACCCCATCATGGGCGTCGCGTTCTGGCGTGACGACGTGAAGGTGGACCGCGAAGAAGTCACGGTACGTTTCGAGAACGGCCAGCCGGTCGCGCTGAACGGCAAGACGTTCCCGGATACAGTGGAACTGCTGCTCGAAGCAAACCGCATCGGCGGGCGTCATGGTCTGGGCATGAGCGACCAGATCGAGAACCGCATCATCGAAGCAAAAAGCCGCGGCATTTATGAAGCGCCGGGACTCGCGTTGCTGTATATCGCGTATGAGCGGCTGGTGACGGGCATTCATAACGAAGACACCATCGAGCAGTACCGCGAGAACGGCCGCAAGCTCGGGCGTCTGCTGTATCAGGGCCGCTGGTTCGACCCGCAGGCCATCATGCTGTGCGAGACGGCGCAACGCTGGGTCGCGCGCGCGATCGCGGGCGAAGTGACCATCGAACTGCGTCGCGGAAATGACTATTCGATCCTCAGCACGAAGTCGCCGAATTTGACGTATCAGCCGGAACGTCTGTCCATGGAGAAGGTCGCGTCGACGTTCTCGCCGAAGGATCGCATCGGCCAGCTTACGATGCGCAATCTCGACATCACGGATACGCGGGACAAGCTGCGGATTTATGCGCAGGTCGGTTTGCTGACGCCGGGCGAGAAGTCGGCGTTGCCGCAGATCAGGGGCGACACAGAGTAAGTTTCTTTCGCTTCAGATGCTAAAAAGGTGACCCCACGAAATTGGACAGTTAAAGACTACGCGGCCAAGGGCTGGGTGCTGTATTGCATGGGGCTCAGCCCTTTTAGTTTGAGCTTAATGCGGTCGTGATTATAGTAATGGATGTAGTGCGGTAGTGCGCCAAGCCAGTTTACAACTCATCGAGATCGCGGAATCGGTTCAGATGGAAGAACTCGGATTTTA
>LELG01000419.1 GCA_001045575.1 Candidatus Burkholderia pumila | reverse complement strand
AATGTGGTCGACGATTACACGCGCGAATGCCTGGCCATCGAGGTTGACAGCTCGCTTCCGGGCTTGCGAGTCTAAGCAAGCGCTTGAGCGGCTGAAGGAGATGCGAGGCTGGCCCGCCTCTATTACGCATGAAGCAACCTCGCAGTCTTTAACTTCGGACTCTAGCTACAGTCCGGATTAAAACCGGGGGCAGGTCAAGTCCATTCGTCCTGCGCATGATAATATTTACAATATAGTTCGGGGTCAACTCGGGGTTAACTTCGAAATCCGCACGGGACCCGCTTCGAAACGGTCGACAAGAAACTCATGGATCTGTCGAACTCGAACCGTGCATGTGCTGTCGGATAGACCGCGAACCTCTGCCAGATGGCGATTGAACTCTGCGAGTTCTGTAGCGATAGGCGTCGCACGTTGAGAGTCAAATGTTTCGGTTGCGCGCCGTCGAGCATCGCGAAGAAGTGTTTCAAGCCAGCGCGAACATCGGCTCTTGTGTGCCAACAGCGAAACGCGCATTGGCAATGCGGCAGGTGCCGCTCGAGAAACTGGATGATCGTCGACTTTGTTAAGGAAACTCTTCGCAACTACTGCGCGTAATATCGCTTAGGAATGTTATTATTTATATTAGCTACGACCTGGAGGTATCGCAATGACGCAACTTTATCTTGGCTTGAACCTGTCAACCAAGCGCACGCGCAAGCGGGATTTTTTGGACGAGATGAGACGAGTGGTGCCGTGGCCGAGTCTGATAAGCGTGTATTTTGGCATGGTAATTCTCTTCGAAAAACACAGAACAGCATGAGGAAAGTACTGCAAATTATGGAAGGTTACGGCGTCTCACCACAGACAGGGAGCGCTGAAAAAAGCGGGACATTCGAAGCTACCTCGTCTTGACCTTCCATACCTAAGACCTGTCGATAGTGATACCCTGAACATCACCGCTCCGTTCTATATCAGCCAGTTGGGCGTATGATGCCGCCTTTGGACCGGTCGGTATATTGCACAGGCTCTTGAACCGGCCTGATATGCCCAACACCACATTGTCTGGGTGGGTGTTGATCTTCACTCGATTGCATCACTTCCTCGTGAGTCTTCACCGGGTCATGGAAAAGCGACCGGACAAATTCCATATTGAGTTTTGACAAAAATCCACAACCCAGACCCCGGTAAGAATCGGGCACAGTTGTAGTCGTGGGAATGACCAGCCGATCGGCATAGAGTCGCCCACTCCAGACATCGTTGCTACCTGCAACTCGACGTGTTAAGTTCACGTCAATTATTTGAGTGATCGGAGCATCGATTGGAAAGCGCAAACTATTCTCTGCGGCTGGCAAATCGTGGATTTGTAACCAGTCCACTATTTGGCCCTGGCGATCGACCAATCCCTTATCCTTGAACTTGGCCGACATCAAGATAGGTACGATAACTCCCCCAGCCTCACGGTAGTTCCGAATGAACTGCATACGGTGTGTAAGCTGCATATGGTTATCTAACGCGCTTATCGAAACTCGGATCTCGGCGCCACTCTTCGCAAGATTAGCACACATCTTAGCGTCAATCTGAGTAAAGGCTTTAGTGATGAAGATCGTCAAGCGTCCGCTTTTCTGTACTGCTCTGGCCAAAGCCAGTGCCTGCTTCCAAGCCCACGACGGATCGCTGTTCCAACCGTTACGGACATAGCCTTGCGCTTCTGGCAGCCGCTCGAGGTCGGCTTTGAAGATATCTCTGTCAAAATGATTGAGGACACGCGTCCCGAAATCGATTCCTTGCTTCCAGGATTCCTTTGCCGCGAAACAAATCCCATAACAAGCATGGCGCGCCGACAAGCAACCGGAAACTATATCGGTAGTCAAGGTATTGAATGGCAAACTGCCAGCAAGTCCCGCGCGAATAACGAATGAATCAGGTTTTTTTAGAGGCTCAGAGCCAATGTTAGAACGATTGCTCTCATAGATCAGCCTATTTA
>LELG01000418.1 GCA_001045575.1 Candidatus Burkholderia pumila | reverse complement strand
CGATAATCGACCGCGCCGTGCGACACGTTGCTCGTGTCCTTTGGAGTCCCAATGCAGGACAAACTGGTAAGCGATGTTGGAAGGCATCCACCTGGATTCTGACCTACCGCGAAAAAGTGTGGCGGGGACGTATAAGCCGTCCGGCAGTCGCTGCACTTTGTGGTAACGCGGTGATGACCAACGAACGTATTTCGCTTGGTCATCACGTTGCATGGATCTGACTACCGTCAAGTTTCGCTGTGTTAGCGGCTTCACCCCGCTAACAGGAGTAAGGTATGTGGCACCCGTGCCGCAAGGCAATGGGTCCGTTAATGGGACGACGTTGCATCCCTGGAGGGAGTTATGACCGCCGGAAATCGTACGGTGACGTATAAGAGGAGGTGAATTCCGCCTCCGGTATCTTATACGAAACGTTCCAGATGATTTGCAAGGCCAGGGGCATGTCGGAGGATTGGGCCATTGGCTATGCCCTCACATGGTTCGCGACGCGGGTCTATCCGGAACTCGACCTGGACGAGCCCGTACTGCGCGCGAAGCAGAGGTCAAGGCGCTTTTCGACAAGTATGCGAAGAGTCGGGCAGTTCTAGACGATCCGCATCCGAGCGAAAAACTGGCGGTTGGTCTCAAAGGGATACGAAACGAGCGAAAACTCGATGTGTCATTGTTCAACGTCGCCTGTAGTCCCGGCGATCGGAGAGAACCTGTGTTGTACGATCAGCAGTAGCCTAGGACTAGGAGGGCATGCGTCACTGATAACGGTGGGGTGTGAAATTTCTCTGACAATGTAGCCCCTGGATATTTCGGGCAGGTGGCAGCTGTGAGACTGTCGCCTGGAGACTCCCAGCAGCAAGAGGGTCGAGGAGCTAGGCTGACTGGCAGGACTAACGTAAGTGAATCGCTGATAAACCCCGTAACGATTGTTGTGCCAAAGCTGCTGATAGGCACTGACCAAATGGTAAGTGGTCGGATAACCCGTTGGCATGTCAGGTTACGTCGTCGTCAGACCACTGGGGGAAAGGCGGAGTCTAAACCAGTCGTGTGACACATTGAGAGCGTGGTAAGCCCGTATGGTTGCCGTCGTGTTTTGGCTGATAGACGGACCGCAAGGAACGTTGTCGACCGTGCGGTAGGGAGTACGGAAAAAGCGAATGCCGGGCTGTAACGGCGCAAACTTCCGTCTGGTCTACCGTCGCAAGACGGCTGACTACCCTCGTTGCTTGGTGAGGTGCGGGCGCAGCGTCCGCATCCCGTGTAGTTTGTGGTTCCCCAGAGGAGCGAGTCTGCCCCTCTGGGGAAGACTCGCCTCCTAATTAACCAAGATATGAGAACCGCATGAGAGTATCTAGCATGGAGCATCTGGTTTTCCAGATGCTCTGGCGGTGGTCGAAGAGGCGGAACCCAAACAAGAACGTCGAATGGGTGAAAAAGAAAATATTTTCACTCGGTCGCGCTGACCGAAGGTAGGTGTTTGCTGCTCCCGTGATTCGGAACGACGGTAGCGAGGGGTTGCTTGATTTGTATCAGATCAATGGTACGGTCATCAAGCGGCACAAGAAAGTTCAGGGGACTTCAATTCCTTTGATCTGAAATGGGAGCAATACAGCGAACAATTAAGGCAGGAGCGCATGGTCAATTCGAGGCGCTATCAGCGGCAGTGGATCACGCTGTACATGACATGACGCAGAGCGGGATATGTGCGCACTGCGGATGTGCTCTGACGGACGAGACCGGTTCGCACGATCATCATCTGGAATATCGGATGCATGGTGGAACCGATGCATTATCCAACAGGGTTTTGCTTCACCCGGACTGTCGCATGCAAGTAACATTGCAGTGACAAAGCCCCGGCCCTGGCCCTACTACTTTTAGTAGGGGCTTTGCCTGTAGGCTCGAGCCGTATGCGAGGAAACCCGCACGTATGGTTCCAAGGAGCCCTTCTTCCGCAAGGAAGAAGGGCTCCCCTA
>LELG01000042.1 GCA_001045575.1 Candidatus Burkholderia pumila | reverse complement strand
TACCCCGTTCAAGAGGGCAAACGTATCGTTGCTGCGCAATTCTCGCCGCAACTAGCCCTTGCCAGAACCGGCGTAGAGCGTCGCTTAAAAGTCGCAAACATGCGTTGACAGTCGGTACGAGATCATTTGGCCGCGTCGATCGCGGATGAGGTCATGCGTTCGGGTCACACGGTCATGTACTCATTGTCGATGGACCTGATATTCCGTCTCCGGGACGCCATGCGTCGTGACGCGTCCGTAACGACGACCGAACTTCTCGATGTCATCGGCTCAGTGGATTTGCTCATTCTGGATGAGCTCGGCGTTCAGAAGCGAACCGATGATATGCAGGCTCACATCACCAACATTCTGGATTGACGTTATCGCGACAACGGACCGACTGTCCTCATTTCGAACCTGCAGGGTGCGCAAATGGCGCAATACGTGGGTGAGAGAGTGACAGACCGTTCGCGCGAACGCGCAACCGCGAACCGTTTCGACTGGGCATCCCATCGTCTGCTCATGCGAAAAGGGGTTGCTGACAGGCTTTTTTTCACGCCTTCACCGTATTCGATTGTCGTCTGCAGAATCGATTGCAATGTGCTTCACCGCTGTGTTTTCCTGAAAGAGCATGCTAAACGGTTACTTATTCAAATATAATTAATTAATAATCGCCTTTGGAATGATCGCGCTTCGCTTGCTTCAGCGATCAATATCCCTGCCTACAAGGCAGGCGCGCGTTGCGCGCCCGACCACACGACTGACCGGCCGGATTGGACTGACCGGATCGCGGATTTCAGCCGAGACAGTATGAAGAGAAGGAGAGGTGTGCAGTGCAAGTTGCAGGATTGGATCATTGCAATTGCGTGTGGGTTACTGCTGGGGTATAGCGCGGCTAAGAAGGTTGCCAGAGGAAAGCGGATTGGGGCAGAGAAGATTCATCGCGCAAGCCTGGAAAGCAGCGCAGGGCTGCTTGGTTCGCCATAAGGTCCGCAACGCGTCACACCGCACCGCCGCAGTGCTGCTTCCGACACCTCATCGGGTGTGCGGTGTCAGGCATTCTTGCGATCGTCAGGCGTCGATCGGCGCGGCACGGATCGGCACGGGAACTTTAGGGGACGGCTTAAAAAACGACTTCAATGCAATGGCTCGTTCTCGATCAGATGCCATGACGCAAAATCCGCACCGATTGAAAGTACCATTACCGTGAGGAAGAAAGTATCGAAACTTATGTCAGGGAAGACGTGAATAAGCGTCTGCTGGATGAGTAGAGTCCATACGAGAAGTCCCCAAAACGGCCAAAGCCTTCTGATGACTGGCGTCGACATCGATCCGAACGACACGGCGATGTAAGGCACCAGGACAAATAGCCAGAACACGTAGGTGCCTGAGTAATAAATAGCGCATGAAGAGAAGAAGCACGAGCAAGGGGACGTATGCCCTGCAATCTGAGCCGATCGCGCAAAGCCCAGAGAAGGCCCCATAGGCGAAGCATGCGATATTTCTGACGACTTCAAATCTGGCCCACTCAACCGGGTGAAAATCCAACCAGAATCCTGCAGCGCAGACGAGGCGAGAACCGACATTTTCAGGGCCTTCACGGCGCCATACGGTCATGCCTAGTGCCGCGGTCATCAATAGAGGAGTGCGGCTTCGGTCGGGATCGTTCACAGCGTACGGCAACGGATTATGCGTAAAGACGCCGGGCAACTGAAATTGCATCGGGTAGAGAAAATCGACAGGTGCAATATTCAAGGGTGCCTGGATTGGATCCTCGAAATACCGCGATAGCGGCATCTCCGTCACCAGCGGCCCAATTACTAAGTGCGGCAACAAGCAAGGCGCACAGTAAGCAGCCCGGGAAAATTCAAAGAGCTAGGCAGGCAAGAAAATGGAAAGCGTTTGGATCGCGCTCCCAGCTGGCGCTGACCAAATGCCACTGATCGCAAAGAAAGCGTACACACCCACCTATGGCACTCAGATCGCCATTCGGCGAATCGTGGTGATGAGTCGGGTATATATGGCTCGCCAGGACGAACGCTGTCGCAGCAATCCGGACAAAGTCGAAATTGTTCTGATACCTCACAACCGTCTTCACGTCATGCTGAGTAATTCGGCAGCATTTTTTGCCGCGGACGGACGATATATCAGGGGAAGGATAGGCTAAACACTCGCCATAAAATTTTACAAACCGCCTTCGAGTTACGCTTCCGCAGGTCACCTGGCTCACGCTCACTAAGGGGCGAGAGCGCCCTCTCCGGGCCGCGTACGAGCCCATCCCGATGCCGACCAGCACGAGAACTCGCGTTTAAAATCAAATCGTTACCTGACTACTCTGCAGTTTCTGCATCTCGTGTCCTTTCTGAAGAAATGCATCGACGCCGCGGTGCTCGCCGTCCTTCTCGCGGCAGCCGCCGGCTACGGCGTCTACTGGTGGGCGAATCGGCCCGTCGCGCTGAAGACGCCCGAGCTCGATGTCACCATCAAGCCGCACAGCGGCCTGCGCAGCCTTACCACGCAACTGAATCGCGGCGGCGTGTCCGTCGAACCCGAACTGTTCGTGATGATGACTCGCGTGCTCGGCCTCGCATCGCAATTGAAGTCGGGCAATTACGCGTTCAAGAGCGGTATCACGCCGTACGAAGTGCTGCAAAAGATTGCCCGCGGCGATGTCAACGAGTACGTCGCAACCGTCATCGAAGGCTGGACGCTGCAGAAGATGCGCGCCGAACTCGACGCCAATCCTGCGCTCACGCACGACACAGCGGGCATGACGGATATCGACCTGCTGAAGGCCATCGGTGCGGCGGAAGTGGACAAGATATCGGCGGAAGGGCTGTTCTTCCCCGACACGTATCTGTTCGACAAAGGCACGAGCGATCTCGCCGTCTACAAGCGCGCCTATTGCCTGATGCAGTTGCGCTTGACCGAAGTGTGGGCCACGCGCGCGCCGAACCTGCCTTACAAGACGCCTTACGATGCGCTGATCATGGCGTCCATCGTCGAAAAGGAAACGGGGCACGCGCAGGACCGGCCGCTGGTGGCGGCGGTGTTCGCCAACCGGCTGAAGATCGGCATGCCGCTGCAGACGGATCCGACCGTGATCTACGGCCTGGGCCCGGCGTACGGCGGTCATCTGAAGAAAAAGGACCTCCAGACCGACACTCCGTACAATACCTACACGCGCATGGGTTTGCCGCCGACACCAATCGCGCTGCCCGGCGTCGCTGCGCTGAACGCCACGCTCAATCCGGCCGCGAGCAGCGCGCTGTATTTCGTGTCGGGCGGCGATGGCAGCAGTATCTTTTCCGACAATCTCGGCGATCACAACAAGGCCGTCGACAAGTACATCCGGGGTCAATGAATGGCGCGGGGCAAGTTCATCACGTTCGAGGGTATCGATGGCGCGGGCAAGACCACGCATCTGGACTGGTTCCGCGCCCGTCTTGGCGACAAGCTCGCGCCCGGCGGACGAGCCGTCGTCATGACGCGCGAGCCGGGCGGCACGCCGCTGGGCGAAACGCTGCGCGGCATCTTGCTGAATCAGTCGATGGACCTAGAAACCGAAGCGCTGCTGATGTTCGCTGCGCGCCGCGAGCATCTCGCGCAGGTGATCGAACCGGCGCTCAAGCGCGGCGACTGGGTGCTGTCGGACCGCTTCACGGACGCGACGTTCGCTTATCAGGGCGGCGGGCGCGGTCTGCCGCGCGACAAGCTGGAAGCGCTGGAGCGATGGGTGCAGGGCGGTTTCCAGCCGCATCTGACCGTGCTGTTCGATATCCCGACCGACACTGCTAGCGAGCGCCGCTCGTCGGCGCGCGCGCCGGACAAGTTCGAGAGCGAATCGGAAGCGTTTTTCAAGCGCACACGCGCGGAGTATCTGCGCCGCGCGGAGGAAGCGCCGGAGCAGTTCTTTATTGTCGATTCGAGTCAGACCATCGATGAAATCCGGCGGCGGCTCGAAGATGTCGTCGCAAGTCTCTGATTCACGAAGATGATCTATCCCTGGCAAAGCGATGATTGGGAACGTCTCCAGAAACTGCGCGCGCACTGGCCGCACGCGTTGCTGCTACATGGCGAGCCTGGCATCGGCAAGTTCGGGTTCGCGCAGCATCTGGCGCAGGGCCTGTTGTGCGAGAAGCCCACCGCGAACGGCGAGCCGTGCGGGACGTGTCACGCCTGTCACTGGTTCTCGCAAGACAATCACCCGGATTACCGCGTGGTGTTGCCGGAAATCCTCGCGAGACTCGCCGCGTCTCCCGTCGATGCAGACGCGCACGCCGAAAAAGCCGACGACGGCGAAGGCAAGAAAACGCGCACGCCCAGCAAGGAAATCAAGATCGAGCAAGTGCGCGCGCTGCTGGATTTTTGCGCGCTCGGGTCGCATCGCGGCGGCTCGCGCGTGGTCGTGCTGTATCCGGCGGAAGCGCTGAATGTGGCGGCGTCGAACGCATTGCTGAAGACGCTTGAAGAACCGCCCGCGGGCGTCGTGTTTCTGCTGGTGTCGGCGCGCATCGACCGGTTGCTGCCCACCATCATCAGCCGATGCCGCCAGTGGCCCATGCGCATGCCCGACGCCGATGAAGCGCGCGGGTGGCTGAAAGCGCAAGGCATCGACGATGCAGCGGGCCTGCTTGCCGAAGCGGGCGGCTCGCCGCTGAGCGTGCTGGCGCTCGCCAACGATGAAAACCGCGCTCTGCGCGATTTCACGCTGTCTCAACTCGCGGCGGGTCCAAATTGCGACGCCTTCGCCTGCGGCGAAAAACTTCAGAAGCTGCCGGTGCCGCTGGTGCTCGGCTGGCTGCAACGCTGGCTCTACGATGTGCTCGCGCAACGCACGGCCGGTCGTCCGCGCTATTTCCTGAGCACCTCCAAAGCGCTCGCGCGATGCGCTCAGTCCGCCGATTCCGCCGCGCTTGCCCGCTACATCAAAACGGTGACGCGCCAACGCGCGGTGGAGAATCATCCGCTGAACGCGCGGCTCGTTTTCGAAGAACTGTTTATCGAATATCGCGGCATTTACACCGTCTGAACCATGACTTTTCAATACCGCGACGCCACGCTCGACGACCTGCCCGCCATCGTCGCGCTTTACAACTCGACGATCGCCTCGCGCCAGGTGACCGCCGATCTCGATCCCGTCACGGTCGAAAGCCGCCTGACGTGGTTCCACTCGTACGGGCCGAACGCGCCCCCGCTGTGGGTCGTCGAAGAGCAGGGCGAGCTGATCGCCTGGCTGAGTTTCTCGGATTTCTATGGTCGTCCGGCCTATGCGCACACGGTCGAAGTCAGCATCTATCTGAATGAGACCGCGCGGGGCAAGGGCCTCGGCAAGAAGCTGCTGCGTGAAGCGCTCGACAAAGCGCCGGCGCTGGGCGTCGATACGGTGCTCGGCTTCGTGTTCGGCCACAATGAGCCGAGCATGAAGCTGTTCGGCGGCTTCGGCTTCACGGCGTGGGGCACGCTGCCGCGCGTCGCCGTGCTCGATGGCGTCGAGCGCGATCTCGTCATTCTCGGTCTGCGGCTGGATGTGCAACGCGCCGCCGCTGCCAACGCCGCGTAAGCAAGGAGCAAGCGATGTTCGTCGATTCACATTGTCATATCAATTTCGAAGGCCTTGGCGATCGTCTTCCCGAAGTGCTTGAGAAGATGCGCGAGCTTCAGGTGACGCATGCGCTGTGCGTGTCAGTCGATCTGGAAACGTTGCCTTCGGTGCTCGAAATCGCGGAGAAAGCGGACAATGTGTATACGTCGGTTGGCGTGCATCCGGATCATGAGGATGCGAAGGAGCCGACGGTAGCCGGACTCGTCGAACTGGCGAAGCATCCGAAAGTCTGTGCGATCGGCGAAACCGGGCTGGATTATTACTGGCTGGAAGGCCGTAGCATCGACGAGATGGAATGGCAGCGCGAGCGCTTTCGCACGCATATTCGCGCGGCGCATCAGACGGGCAAGCCGCTGATCATCCATACGCGGTCGTCGTCGGAAGACACGCTGCGGATCATGAAGGAAGAGCGTGCCGAGGTGCCGGGCGGGGTTATGCATTGCTTCACCGAGCCGTGGAATGTTGCGGAGAAGGCCATCGCGCAGAATTTTCATATCTCGCTGTCGGGCATCGTCACGTTCAAGAAGGCGACCGATGTGCAGGAGGTCGCGCGGCGCGTGCCCATCGAGCGCTTGCTGATCGAAACGGACTCGCCGTATCTTGCGCCGGTGCCGTATCGCGGCAAGCCGAATGAACCTGCGTATGTCAGCTATGTCGGACGTTTTATCGCGCAGTTGCGTGAGCAGACGGATGAAGAAGTCGCCAAAGCCACGACCGACAACTTCTTCCGGCTTTTCAAGATCGAGCAGCCGGTCGCGTGAGCGGCCCGGCGCTTCGGTCGATCAACGAATCAAGGCAGATCCATTATGAAAAACACTTCAGCAACGTTTTCCGTCCGCGCGCTATTCGTCGGCCTCATCCTTGCCGCGAGCACCGTTGCGCAGCCAGCGTTTGCCGCGACACCGGTGGATTCGCTCGTGAAGATGGTCAAGTTCGATGACATCGACGGCGTCAGGAAAGCGCTGGCTCAGGGCTCGGATCCGAACACGGTCGACAGCAGCGGCATGCCGATCATCGTGATCGCGGCGCGCGAGAAGTCGGACAAGGTGGGCTCCTTGCTCGCCGGCAACGACAAGACCGACCTCGAAAAGCTCGATCCCGCTGGTGAAAATGCGATGATGCTCGCCGCGCTCAACGGCGATACGACCTTTGTGAACACGCTGATCGCCAAGGATGGCGAAGTGAACAAGAAGGGCTGGACGCCGCTGCATTACGCGGCTACCAACGGTCATGACGATATCGTGAAAATACTGCTCGACCATTCGGCCTATATCGATGCCGGCTCGCCCAACGGCACCACGCCGCTGATGATGGCCGCGCGCGGCAGGCATCTTTCGACCTGCAAGCTGCTGCTCGACGAAGGCGCGGACTTGCGCATCAAGAATCAGATCGGCATGACGGCGGTGGATTTCGCGAAGAAGTACAACGAGAAGGATGTCGCGGAAGGTCTGCAAGCGCGTCTGGATTCGATGCAGGGAAATGCCGCACAAGCTCCAAACAGTGCAAAATAATGTGCGAGGCGGTCAAGCGCGCATTACCATCAAACTGCCGCTCAACATAAAAGGAAGACCCATGCGGAATTCGTCATTGCCTGTGTGCTCGCAACGCCTGTGTGCGCGTTCGCTTTCATCGGCAACGATCTCAACAAACTCTGCACCAAAACCGATCCCAACTCGCGCACGGCCTGCGCCGCCTATATCGAAGGCGCGGTGGACGGCGTCTACAACACGATCGAGGCCATCGGCGGAACCTCCGGGCCGGAGGTTGGCCAATACTTCTGTCTGCCGGCAGACGTCAAGCCGCAGCAGTTGACCGATGCGGTGCGCAAGTACATCGTCGCCAACAATCCGGACAAGGCCGAATTCAACGCGACGACCATGGTCTCGCTCGGGCTCGGCAAGGCGTTTCCCTGCAAGGCGGAGCCCTGAAGCATTAGCTGTAAGCTGAAGCGGAGCGGGTAGGCATCGCGCTTGCCCGTGCCGTGTATGAACGCAAGCATTGAGGCGGGCCGCACGTCCCGCAGCCGCATCGAAACAGGTGCCACGCGACCGCCGTATCCACCTTTGACGAGGCCGATCCCGCGACGCTCATGATTTCTTTCGACCGCTTTCTCGATTTCGCCGAAAGACCGTTCGGCACCTGGCCAGGCGCGCTCGGCGTCGCCGCAGTCGCCATTCTCATTGTGATCGGCATTCACCGCATCGGCGCACACATCCTGACGCCCATCGCCCGGCCGTATCCGCTGAGAGCGTGGTCCTGCGCATTATCGATGCGCCCGGCGCTCATGCTGCTCGTGATGCACGGCATCGGCTTCGTCATTTTCGAAGCGCCGGACACCATGCCCTTCATCGGCGTGCTGCGCGATGTCGAAACCGTCGCATTGATTGCGGCTATCACGTATCTCGGCCGTGCGCTGCGTCGGTGGCATGGGCGAGGCGATCGTCCTGGCGCATCCGCTCGATCAGGAAGACAATCTCAGCGCGCGGCGCATCCATGCGCAGGCGCGCGTGCTGACGCGCTCGGTGGAGGTGGTGATCGTCGTCATCGGCTTTGGCGCGGCGCTGATGGCGTTTCCGAGCGTCAGGCAGATCAGCGCGAGTCTGCTGGCGTCGGCGGGTGTCGCGGGTCTGGTCGCCGGGGTATTGCGGCGCGGCCGGTGCTCGGCAATCTGATCGCGGGCTTGCAGATCGCTGTCGCAGCCCATCCGGTTCGACGATGTCGTCGTCATTCAGGGCGAATGAGGACGCGTGGAAGAAATCACCGGCACATATATGTGTCCGATCCGTATCTGGGATCAGCGGCGCCTGATCGTGCCGTTGCAATGGTTCATCTCGAAAATCCCTTTACGAACGGACGCGCAATAGTTCGCAGATCATCGGCACGGTGTTTCTTTACGTCGATTATCGGATGCCGATTGCGCCGCTGTGCGAGGAACTGGAGCGGATTCTGGCGAACGCGCCGGAATGGGACGGCCACGTGCAGGTACTGCAAGTCACCGACGCCACCGAACATTCGATGCAGCTTCGCGTGCTGTGCAGTTTCTTCGATTCCGCACTGAACTGGGATTTGTGCTGCCGCGTACGGGAAGGCCTGCTGAACTTCGTGCAGGCGGCGTATCCGCAGTTCCTGCCGCGCGCGGGCGGATTTGTCGACGGATGCGCATCACGTCGATTTCGCGCCGCCGCTGGAAAAAGCGCGGCACCATGGACACGCTCGCCGATCCGGTTGCGAGCCGTGGCGAGCGCATCGGGCCGGATCCGCGCGGACATGTGGTGGCATCGACTGCGCCGAAGAACGCGTCTCTTGACCGAAAGCAACGGCCCGGCGAAACGCTCGCCGCCGCTTTGGGTCGAAAAGATCGAAAATCGAGATAAGTACCACGCGATACAACAGAATACAACAGAAAAGGAAAGCACCATGAGTCGTCTCGTCGTCGTATCCAACCGGGTCGCCACGCCAACCGAGACCAAAGGCGCCGCGGGCGTGCTCGCCGTCGGCGTGTTCGGCGCGCTGAAGGAAACCGGCGGCATCTGGTTCGGCTGGAGCGGGGACGTGGTCAGCGAAACCGTCGCCAATCAGGGACCGAAGCTGGAGCAGGACGGTTCGGTGACGTTCGCAACCGTCGGGCTCCCGAAGAAGGATTACGACCAGTACTACCGCGGCTTTTCGAATGCGGAGTTGTGGCCGGTCTTCCACTACCGCAACGATCTCGCCGTCTACGACCGCGAAGAGTACGCGGGCTATCGCCGCGTGAATTCATGGCTTGCGCACAAGCTCATCAAACTGCTCCAGCCGGGCGATATTCTCTGGGTCCACGACTATCACCTGATTCCGTTCGCCGAGGCGCTGCGCTCGGCGGGCATCACGAATCGCATCGGCTTTTTTTTGCATATTCCGTTTCCGTCGCCGCAGATTCTGTTGAACATTCCGCCGCATGACGAACTTGTGAAGTCGCTGTGCTGTTATGACGTCGTCGGTTTTCAGACGGAGAGAGATCAGCTTGCGTTCCACGACTACATCACGCGATTCGCGCACGGCACGGCGACGCCTGACGGGAACGTCGAAGCGTACGGGCGCAAGCTGCGCACGGGAGTGTACCGAATCGGCGTGTTTCCGGATGAGATTGCGGAGCAGGCCGAGCGCGGCGAAGCGCGTCAGGACGTGATGGACCTCAAGCAGAGTCTCGAAGGGCGCAAGTTAATCATGAGCGTCGACCGTCTCGATTATTCGAAAGGGCTGGTCGAGCGTTTCCGCGCGTTCGAGCATTTTCTGGAGAAGTCGCCGGAGTGGCGCGGCAACGTCACGCTCGTGCAGATTGCGCCGCCCACGCGCGAGGACGTCGAAAGCTATCAGCAAATCCGGCAGAACCTGGAATATGAAGCCGGCCGCATTAACGGGCGATATTCGGGCCTCGATTACACGCCGATCCGCTATTTCAATCAGCGCTACGACCGCTGGAAGCTGATGTCGCTATTCCGCGAGTCGCAGATCGGGCTCGTCACACCGCTACGCGATGGCATGAATCTCGTCGCAAAGGAATACGTCGCCGCGCAGAATCCCGACGATCCCGGCGTGCTCGTGCTGTCGCAATTCGCTGGCGCGGCGGGCGAGATGACGGGCGCGGTGATGGTGAATCCGCACGATATCGTCGGCACGAGCGATGCCATCGGCCGCGCGCTCGCCATGCCGCTCGCCGAACGCAAGCAGCGCTACGAAAACAACATGGCGGCGCTGCGCAAGTTCGATCTGGGCACGTGGCGCGACCGTTTCTTGACCGATCTGCGCGGCGGCGCGAAGGCCTGAGCCACGCGTAACCAGCGTCCGAAACACGTGTTTCCGGCCTGTAACAAGGCGATGAAAGTTGCAAGAAGCTGCCGCAAACCCGCCGATCGTCCCCAATAAAAATGGGTGGAATGGCGCACCTGCGGCGACGGGTTTCGGACGGCAGGCGGCGGGCCACACATGCCGTGCCGACTAACGGCGGAAACGCCTAAGGGCAAACCTCCAGGGCGGACCCTGACAGTCCGCTGTCAACTCGATGCGCCACGCATCCACCCGCGCCTGACGCCGCGCCGCCTCGCGTCGGACATTGCATGGAGACGAGAACGATGAGAATTGCCCAGATTGCCCCGCTGACTGAATCGGTGCCGCCGAAGCTGTATGGCGGCACGGAGCGCGTTGTGTCTTATCTAACCGAAGCGCTGGTCGATCTCGGCCACGATGTCACGCTGTTCGCCACCGGCGATTCGCAGACCAAGGCGAATCTGGAAGCGGTCTGGCCGCGCGCATTGCGGCTGGATCTGGCCATTCGGGACCGCATCGCGCCGCATATGCTGCTCATGGAACTGGTGCGCCGCCGCGCGGAAGAGTTCGACGTCCTGCATTTCCACATGGATTATTACTCATTCTCGCTGTTCAACCGCCAGGAAACGCCGTTTCTGACGACGCTGCATGGTCGGCTCGATCTGCCCGAACAGCAGCCGGTGTTCGACACTTTCAACACTGCGCCCGTCGTCTCCATTTCCGATGCACAGCGCCATCCGCTGCCGCAAGCAAAATGGGTAACTACGGTCTATCACGGCCTGCCGGAAAAGCTGTGCACGCCGCAACCCGTCGAGCAAAAGTATCTGACGTTCCTCGGGCGCATTTCGCCGGAAAAACGTGTCGATACGGCCATTCGCATCGCCGGCCGCTGCGGTTTGCCCATCAAGATCGCCGCCAAGGTTGATGTCGCCGACCACGAATACTTCGAACGCGAGATCGCACCGTTGCTGGAACTGCCGTACGTCGAGTACATCGGCGAAATCGATGACAGCCACAAGGCAGATTTCCTGTCGCGCGCACACGCGCTGGTGTTTCCGATCGACTGGCCGGAGCCGTTCGGCCTCGTGATGATCGAGGCGATGGCGTGCGGCACGCCGGTTATCGCGTTCAATCGCGGCGCGGTGCCGGAAGTGGTGGACGAGGGCGTGTCGGGTTTTATCGTGGAAGATGAAATTGGCGCGGTGGCGGCGGTGAACCGTCTGCATACGCTGTCGCGTGAAGGCGTGCGCAAGCGCTTCGAAGAGCGTTTCACCTCGCACCGGATGGCGCGGCAGTATCTCGATGCCTATCAGGCTGTGGTGCGCGCGCAGAAGCGTTCGCGCTTCAAGCTGATCGATCGCGCGACGACGTAAGCGAAGCGCCTGCGAAAGGCGCAAAGAAAAATCGTCGTGTGAAGCGACTCTCGAAGTCGCTTCACACGACGGTCGTCGTTTACCGCCGGAAAGCCGAAGCGCGTGCTTACAGCTTCAGCTTCGTGACCTTCGTGCCTTGCAGCGACACGTCGGCCATGAGGCCTGTGTTCGTCAGCACGAAGACTTCGACCGGCTTCGTGGCCGTGGTTGTATCCACCATGCCGTTCGCGCCGAGCTTGACCAGCGCCACCGATGCATCCGCACCCGCCGACCAGCCGTCCGAGCTGCGGAATTTGTCGAGCGCGTCCTGCGTCATGAACAGGAAGATAAGCGCCTTCGACTGCGCGCCGGCCTGCAGGCCGAACGAGCCGGACGTCGTGCTGTAGTAGCCGACCGTGCCACCGCCTACACGCAGGGAACCCTTGCCATACTGTGCGCCGACGATGAAGCCTGCCTGAATGACCGACGGGAACACCAGCACGGCGCGCGACTTCGCAACCAGTTCGCGCGAACCGGGCACCGTGGCGTATAGACGCTGGATGGTGCTGTCGACGTTGACGTCGATGGAGCGGGCTTCGTCAGTTTTGCCCGCCGTATTGGCAGCGCCGGTGTTCGAGTTCGTGGTGCAACCGGCAAGCGCGAGGCCTCCCAGAGCCAGAACTGCGGTGGACTTCATCATGAAGTTTCGTCTTTGCATCATTGTTCTCCATCGTGGAATTTAGGACCCCCATAGAATGGGAGGTGTGGCTCCCCAAGTTATAGCACAGCAACCTGAAATTACGAGCCATGTTCAAAACCCCGAAAAGCCTTGCCAGGCTTGGCTTTTCGGGGTTCGCAACAATTCGGTCCGGTAAAATTGACATTGAGCTTACTCCGAATCGAATCCCGGTCCAGTCGTTTAACACGGTTATTTACACAAAATTTCGTCTACCCCTTGCGGGGCGTTTCCATTCGCCTGACGAAGCGCTTCGAACAACCAACGGGGTGTTTTCGTCCGATTCGTCCCGCTGTTGCTAGCAGTTATTTCGCCGCACGAAGGCAAGACGTCATATCAAAGCCGCCTTACTTAATTAGGTAAGCAATGATCGTACCCGATCCGGAATCAGGAATGAGTCGTCGTTTTTACTTGCGGGGTGGGAGCAGGATGGGCAGGCGCTTTCTCGGCGCCGCCTGAGCGCGCGCCGGATTCCGCCGATGACCACGCCGACCACGAGCAGAAACGCCACCGGCACGATCCAGCAGGCGGCACTGAACGCGCGCCACAGATAATCGGCAAGCGTGGCCTTGCGATGCTCGTAGTAGTCGAGCGCGTCCTGATGCTTCTTTGCGTTGGCAGTGAGCACGTTGGCGGGGCAGCCCGAGGCGCGGGCCGTTTCTTCATAGCCATAACAGCGCGACGATGCGCCCGCCGCACGCTGGGCATCGGTGAGATCCCAAGGTGGTAAGGGACTTTTGGAGATCGTCCGAGTTGTAGGCCATCTCGGTGCGGACCTCGTTGATTGCTACGATCATCACCGGCACGAGCCAGAAGGTGATCATGAGCAGCCCACCCCCTGAACCGGCGGTTCTGTGTCTCCATGCCATCCGATGCCTCCATGCGCGATGCACGCGCCGAGATCAGCGGTGGCCGATGGCTGCTCTTTTTATCTTATTCGTAGGAAAGGCCGCCTTCGCGCCATCTTATGAGAAAAACACGAAAGTGCGAATCAAATGCTTGGGTGCAGTGCAATAACGCCATGCAGCGATGGCAGAAAAGACAAACGCGCCGCGTGGCGAGCGCAGCGCGTCTTTTCAGAACCACTCAGGCGTAGCAATCAGCCCTTGTTGCTGAGGCAGCTTTTCATGAACGCCTTGCGGTCATCGCCTTTCTTGTCGCCTGCCTGCTTGTCAGTCGGTCATCTTCGATTGCTGGCTGTGGCAGCAACAGCCGACGTGGCGCTAAACGTAAGGCTCAAAGCGGCGCTCAATGCGACGGTAAGGGCAGTGGCTCGAATGGACATGTGACGCTCCCTGATGATTGATTTGAGTGAGATTCCGAACGGCACGTGTCGCGCGAGACCTGCGCCTCGCCCACGCATTATGGCAAACCGAATTTGAACTGAGTGTGGGATAAGGTTAAATTTGGAGTGTTGGCGATCGCGTCGCGGAACGAGCCTTGCATATGTTTTTCGAGGCATCGTTTGTCATGCGATTCGCGCATACTCTCTTGCCGCGCCAATGACATCAGGAGCATCGTCATATCCACACCGCCGTCTGACCACTATATTATAATAATAAGGACTATGAAATCAAGGTGCAGGCGCTGCGTCGCGCAAAGGACCGCGACGATCCCGACGACAGCCCGCGCTATTGCGATATCGTCGTGACCATCAGGCGCAGCGCGCATGGCGAAAGCGGCCGCGCCGAGATGTTCGGCGTGCCGTCGGACGAGCCGTTCGACAGCCTGATCGACGCTATGCGCGCCGGCATTGACTACGCGCGCAAGATCATCGATAAAGAGATCGCCGGGATTTCGGTCGAAGATCTCTGAACGCGCGTTGTTGCATTCACGCCTGTCTTCATGCAAAGCATTGCCTCCAATCAGTCATATAAACGCGCTGTAAGCCCGATTGACCCCGCGCCTGCCAGCTACCAGAATCGACGGCGAGCAAACGTTCGCGCACGCGTGAATGGCTCGCGCTCGACCCATTCGCCAGACAACACAAAAGGACACTTGGAGGAGATCCGAATGAACCAGAACATCCGTCGCCGCGTTCTCAAGACCGCCGTCGCGCTCGCCGTCACGTCGATGCTGCCGTTCGCCGCATCGCCCGTTTTCGCGCAAGTAGCGGCAAGCCCAAGGTCGCGCTCGTCATGAAGTCGCTCGCCAACGAGTTCTTCCTGATCATGGAAACCGGCGCGAAGGATTATCAGTCCAAGCACACCGCGCAGTTCGATCTTGTCACCAACGGCATCAAGGACGAGACGGATACCGCCGCGCAAATCCGCATCATCGAAACAGATGATCGTGTCCAAGGTCGATGCGCTCGTCATCGCACCGGTGGATTCGAAGGCGCTCGTGCCGGTCATCAAGAAGGCGGCGGACGCGGGGATCATCGTCGTCAATATCGATAACCGGCTCGATCAGGACGTGCTCAAGTCCAAGGATCTGAACGTGCCGTTCGTCGGCCCGGACAACAAGAAAGGCGCGGCCAGGGTCGGCGAGTATCTCGCCAAGCGGCTCAAGAAGGGCGATGAAGTCGCCGTTGTCGAAGGCGTGACGACCACGACCAACTCGCAGGCGCGCAGCGCGGGCTTCAAGGAAGCGATGGATGTCGCGGGCATGAGGTCGTCGCTTTGCAGTCGGGCGAATGGGAAATCGACAAGGGCAACGCGGTGGCTTCGCAGATTCTGAACGCCAATCCGAACGTGAAGGTGCTGCTCTGCGACAACGACAACATGGCGATCGGCGCGGTCTCCGCCGTGCGGGCGGCAGGCAAGGCGGGCAAGGTGCAGGTGGTCGGCTTCGACAATATCAGCGCGATCAAGCCCATGTTGAACGATGGCCGTGTGCTTGCCACCGCCGACTAATACGCCGCGCAGCAAGCGGTGTTCGGCATCGACGTGGCGCTGAAGGCGATCAAGGAGTACACGAAACAGTCGGCGCTCTCTACGGTCGTGGAAACGCCGGTCGATCTGGTCACAAAGGAAGGCGTGGTCAAGTCGAAGTGATCCGCCGCCTTAACGCACAAAAGCGAGCAAATGATGCGTCCGCGGACGTCCATTCAAGTTTGCGGACAGCAGGCCGTTAAACACTGAGCGGCGCGATTGCTACCGGCGCGGGCGAACCCTGCGCCGGTATCTGGATTGCGCAAGGCTCCGAGGGAACACGACTGACCGAGAGCCGCCCTTCCCCGAGCCCCACGAGACCGAAGCGAGAATGCAGACCCGAGCCTTGAGCGATTCGAACCCGAACGCGTCCTCCGTGCTGACGGTGGGCGGCGTTGGCAAGACCTACGCCGAACCGGTGCTGGCCGATGTCTCGCTCGGCCTGAGTGCGGGCGAAATGCTCGCCTTGACGGGCGAAAACGGCGCGGGCAAGAGCACGCTGTCGAAGATCATCGGCGGGCTGGTGAATCCGACCACGGGCACGATGACGCTCGCCGGCCAGCCGTAGGTGCCGCACAGACGCCGAAGCGCTCGGCGTGCGCATGGTGATGCAGGAGCTGAATCTGCTGCCCACGCTGTCGGTCGCGGAAAATCTGTTTCTGAACCGCCTGCCTCGAAAAGGCCTGGGCTGGATCGATCAAAAGCGTCTCGCCGATGACGCCCGTCACGCCATGGTGCAAGTCGACCTCGACGCCATCGCGCCGGATACGCTCGTCGGCGCGCTCGGTATCGAGCATCAGCAGATGGTGGAGATCGCGCGCAATCTGATCGGCGACTGCCGCGTGCTGATTCTCGACGAGCCCACCGCGATGCTCACCGCGCGCGAAGTCGATCTGCTGTTCGAGCAGGTTGCGCGGCTGAAAGAACGTGGCGTGGCGCTGGTGTATATTTCGCATCGGCTGGAAGAGCTAAGGCGGATTGCGGAACGCGCGGCCGTGTTGCGTGACGGCACGCCTCGTGCATACCGGCCCGATGAGCGAATTCGACAGCGATCAGCTCGTCACGCTGATCGGCCGCGAACTCGGCGAGCAGATCGACTTGGGCGAACGGCGCATCGGCGGCGTCGCGCTGAAAGCGGAAGGCATGACGCGCGCCCATGTCGTGCGCGACGTGTCCTTCGATGTGTGCGCGGGCGAGATTTTCGGTGTGAGCGGGCTAATCGGCGCGGGACGCACGGAACTGATGCGCCTGATTTACGGCGCGGATCGCGCGGATGCGGGATCTGAAGGCGGGGGCGAGCAACGGCATCGTCGATACGCGGCGCGAGGCGGCGCTTGCGCAGACGCAGATCGACGCCATGCGCATCCGCACGTCGGGACCGGCGCAGGCAGTGTCGGAACTGTCGGGCGGCAATCAGCAGAAAGTGATGATCGGCCGCTGGCTCGCGCGCGACTGCCCGGTATTGCTGTTCGATGGACCCACGCGCGGCATCGACGTCGGCGCGAAGTTCGACATTTACGGATTGATGGGCGCATGGCGTACGAAGGGCGGGCGCTCGTGGTGGTGGTGTCGAGCGATCTGCGCGAACTGATGCTGATTTGCGACCGTATCGGCGTGATTTCGGCGGGACGGCTCTCGGGCATCTTCGAGCCGCACGAACTGGACGCAGGACGCACTGTTGGCGGCGGCGTTCGCAGGCTACGCGAAGCGCGAAGCATTGCTGCACGAACCATTCGCGCCCGATGCGAAAGCACCCGATGCGCCAGAAACAAGGAGCACGCAATGACGACACCGGCGAACCTGCCCGCCGATGTGCCGAAGAGCCCGAAAGGCGTCAGCACGCGGCTGGGCTTATCGAATTATCTGGGTCTGTCGGGCGCGCTCGCCGCGATGATCGCGCTGTTCTCGGTGCTGAGCACGCACTTCCTGACCTACGACACGTTCAGCACGATCGCCAATCAGATTCCCGATCTCGTGGTGATGTCGGTGGGCATG
>LELG01000417.1 GCA_001045575.1 Candidatus Burkholderia pumila | reverse complement strand
GGTCGTGGCTTTGGTACACGCTTCCTTCAGACCCCGCCTCACGACGACGCCCTTGCATTTCGCTAGTCCTTTACCACCATCAGGTTGGACAGGAAACTCGCATCCCCAAGCTGTTGCGCATGCGCGGCGTACCAAAAGAAAGCGCGGCCCGGAAGTCGCGCTGACAAAGTTTGGAGATCTTTTCCGTCAACGAAAAGTATGCTTTGAGAAGCAGAAATGTCAGTATTAGTGACGGGATGCCAGCAAGTATTACTGATGAGTTAGGCAATCGTCTCTTTCTGATTTCTCAACAATCGCCATTTAAGACTGTTCGCGTTGCTTTCTCGTCACGAATCTTGTAGCGAACGCACAACTTCATTTGGTTGACACTCTATTTATTACAATTATTTTACATTTTAAGTCATTGTTTTTAATGATAAATATGTGCTTTTTTGGATAATTTCTGATTGAAGAATGATTTATTGCTGAAATCGGAACGTCCCATTTATAACGCCGTCTTTACACTTCGTCCAATCCGGAAATAAATGTGTCGGCTTTCTGACATATTGCTTGCACGGCAGCGCCTATCGCAGCACGCCGTGCCGGGTTTCCTCAAAGCCTGGGTTTCATGCCCAAACTGCTCTCGGAGTTACAAAGATGAAAAAGACTATAATGGTCGCTGCCTTGACGGGCGTTTTCGCCACGGCTGCCCATCCACAAAGCAGCGTCACGCTGTACGGTTTGATCGATGCAGGCATCACCTACACGAACAATCAGAACGGTCACAGCAACTGGAAAGAAACCAGTGGTACGGTGAACGGCAGCCGTTGGGGCTTGCGCGGCGCTGAAGACCTCGGCGGCGGTCTGAAGGCAATCTTCACGTTGGAAAACGGCTTCAACATCGCTAACGGCACGTTGAGCCAGGGCGGTCGTGAGTTCGGCCGTCAGGCTTTCGTCGGTCTGTCGAGCGATCAGTTCGGTTCGGTCACGCTCGGTCGTCAATATGATTCCGTGGTCGACTTCCTCGGGCCGCTGGCTCTGACGGGTACGCAATACGGCGGCACGGCGTTCGCCCACCCGTTCGATAACGATAACCTCGACAACACCTTCCGCGTCAACAATTCGGTGAAGTACACGAGCGCGAACTACGCCGGCTTCAAGCTGGGCGCGCAGTACGGCTTCTCGAACGCGGCAGGCGGCTTCTCGAACAATCGTGAATACAGCGTCGGCGTATCGTACAACTACGGTCCGTTGAACATCGCGGGTGCGTACCTGCAACTGAACAACGTCGGCTCGGCGACCAACAACGCCGGCGGCGCAGTTTCGACCGACAACACGCCGTTCGTTGCTGGCCGTCAACGCATCTTCGGCGGCGGCATTAGCTACGCGTTCGGTCCGGCAACGGTCGGCATCGTCTTCACGCAGACAATGCTCGACAATGCCACGAGCATCACGCCGGTCGGCACGCAACAGACGCTCGGCCAGAACCTGTCGGACGGCCACGTTCGCTTCACGAACTACGAAGTCAACGGCCGTTACAACCTGACCCCGGCTCTGTCGCTCGCTGCAAACTACACGTACACGAACAGCCGTATCGACGGCGTGGCGCCGAAGTGGCACCAGGTCGATCTGCAAACGGCTTACGCGCTGTCGAAGCGTACGGACGTGTATCTGCAGGGCGAATATCAGCACGTCGTCGGCATCGATGGCGCACCGCTGGGCGCGACGATCAACGGCGTGGGCGTCTCGTCGACGTCGAATGTCGTGTCGGCAACGGTTGGCGTTCGTCACCGCTTCTAAGCGATTCCGGCAGTATCCGCAGCATAATAAAAAGCCGCTCCGAGGTCCGGTTTGTTGTGCACCGAGCATGCACAACAGCTTGGGGATGCGAGTTTCCTGTCCAACCTGATGGTGGTAAAGGACTAGCGACACGCAAGGGCGTCGTCGTGAGGCGGGGTCTGAAGGAAGCGTGTACCAAAGCCACGACC
>LELG01000416.1 GCA_001045575.1 Candidatus Burkholderia pumila | reverse complement strand
ACATACAATGCTAAATTAAAATGAAAATTTGTTAATTTAGCATTGTATGTTGGTCGTTTTGAAGGCTCCTCATTTTACGAGGCTAGATTTAGGTCGGTCAGCATCTGCGGTGGGGTTGCCCGCGAATGCGTGAATCGCACGATTTGGCACTTATTTTTATAATATATAATAAATGGCCACTTCGTCGACGGATATTTCATATGTCGAATAAACGTAAGCAGATCATCGAAACCGCAACCCGGCTGTTCGGCTGTTACGGTTATCACGCAGTCGGCATTGACTGGGTGATAGCGGAGGCGCGCGTCACCAAGACCACGATGTACCGACATTTCCCCTCGAAGGTCGCTCTGATCGCCGAGGTTCTGCGGCAGCGCCAGCGCGAGTTTGCCGACTCGCTAGAGGAGGCGCTGGCAAAAGCCGAATCGCCACTGCACGGTCTAGAGAAAGTTTTTGAGTGGCATCAGGACTGGTTTAATACACAAACTTTTACCGGATGCATGTTTGCGCATGCTGCGGCGGAGTTTCCTTCGAAGGGCACTCCCATTCAGGAAATCGCCGTCGAACAAAAGGGCGGCCTCACGCAGCGAATCGAGCGGCTTTTGGTCCAATTGGTTCCCGCAGACAGGGCTAAAACACTGGCACCCATAATGATTATGCTACTCGACGGTGCAACGCTGTCGGTTCAAGTCGCGGGCCAACGTGAAGCCGCCCGGGAAGCTTGGGGAGCAGCGCGGGCCCTAATTGCCATGTATAGTGCTGACCCCCGGCCCCAAGCGGTGAGCCCCGTCGGATTTATGGACTACGATACTCCCTAATTCCGATATTGCTAGCAGGACGGCAGGCAGTGTGAAGACAGCTGAGGTAATGCTCTCGGGCTCTCGGGATTCCTTCTTGGCTCTCGCCCCAAGAATGTCTTGAGGACTGCCGCTAAGCCGCCGCTTCATCGCTGGCAAATTGGGCCGTAGACTCATACATGCATTTGGTTGTCTCAAGGAATTCGTAGCAAAAACATTCTGTTTTCGGGCGCCTCTTAATAGAATGGCTTTAAGCCGAAAAGCCTTCTATTTTTTACTGGCACCGGTAATTGTATTTTCACCAAAGAGAAAGGTATCTGTCGGCAACAAACGATATTGCAACGTTACCTTGCTCGATTTATCCTATGAAAAGAACCGCGACGCGGTCGAACGCCTACTGAATACGGGTGCCGACGTTCGTTACTTCGATCATCACTTCGCTGGCGAAGTGGCTCGGCACTCACGCCTGGAGGTACATATTGATACCGGACCGCAAATTTGCACGAGCACACTCGTCAATGACTACCTGAATGGCCGCCACGCGAAGTGGGCTGTGGTTGCCGCTTTTGGCGACGCATTGCCGAAAGTCGGAAATGCTTTAGCGCACAAGCTTGGGCTCGAGGCCAACGTCACTGAGGTGCTCGCCTCTCTCGGCCATTATCTTAAACTACTCCGCTTACGGAGAGGATATCAGTGACCTCTTTCTTTGCGCCGCAACTACTCGCGCGCGATGTTGCTGCACGAGGACTCTCTCGACTTCATAGCCGGGTGCGGGGCGTGCTAGCCGAGGGCTATCGCGATGATCTCCGCGCAGCGCGAGCAGTCATGCCGACGCTTGACATCCCGGGTGCGACAATATTTGCCTTACCAGCGGAGTGTTCGCGAACGAGCTGGCGTCGTTGCGACCGGAGCGAGCGCTAGTCCATTGAACCAATGGAATTGCACTGATCCTAAAGGTGCATGAGCAAAATGAATCCGAGTGAAGCCGAGCGCGAAGAATCGCTGTCGATGCAGCGCCGCCGAACGATGGCCGTTGGCCAAGTGAGGCAAGCGCGGTTGATCCTGCTGCTCGACGAAAGGGCCTCGCGCGGGGCGATCATGAACGAATTGCGATGCGATTCGCGTTTCATTACCACATGGCAAACCCGTTTTGCCGGTGAGCGTCTGGCGGGCCTGTACGGCAGG
>LELG01000415.1 GCA_001045575.1 Candidatus Burkholderia pumila | reverse complement strand
GGTCATTGACTTGGGATCGTGGCAAAGAACTATCCGATCATGCCCGTTTCACCATCGAGTCCGGCGTGAAGGTATTCTTCGCCGACCCGCAAAGCCCATGGCAGCGTGGCACGAACGAGAACACGAATGGTCTTCTGCGACAATATTTTCCAAAGGGCACAGACCTATCCCGTTGGAGCGCTCAAGAGATCCAGGCCGTTGCCCATGCACTGAATTCCAGGCCCCGGAAAACGCTTGATTGGAAGACAAGCCCTGGACGAATACCTAAAATCTGTTCAACAATCCGGTGTTGCGACGACGACCGGTTGAATCCGCCCATCCACTCTAAACGATCACGATCGCATCAAGCTGAAACTGAAAGGCTGAGCCCCGTGCAATACAGCACTCAGCCCTTGGCCGCGTAATTTTGAACTGTCCAACTTCGTGGGGGCAGTTCAAATTGGGGGCCTTTGTTGATTTGATCGTGTTTGTCGCCCGAAGACAGTTCGAAGGGGAGCGCAAAAATTTGTTGCGGCTATGCGCGAAAGGCGGCATAATTTCGTTGATAGGTGACGCAAGATTTTAATTTGTTAGTTAATTAGATTATTGGGCGGTTAGCTCAGGGGTAGAGCATTGCCTTCACACGGCAAAGGTCACTGGTTCGATCCCAGTATCGCCTACCAATATTCGCAAAGTAAAGAAAGCCAGCGGTTTCGCTGGCTTTCTTTACTTTGCGGCTGTCGATCCCTGCGTAAAATATTTGACAGGCCGCCAAGGTCCTTTGCGCGCCATGTGTGGTCCATCTTTCGCCGGATTTGCATCAAATGAAAAGCTCTTCGTGAGCGTGGAATAGGAGACTGCGGGAAAAACTCGCGCGCACCACAATAGCAAAACGGCCTCAATCAATGAGGCCGTTTTGCTTTCCGCTCGTTTCCTCTTCAGAGCTTGAAGAGTTGGCTCTCTAACCCGGCTGGGCTACTCAAAGTCGCCCCCAGTGGGCGGTGAACTGCTCGCGTTTGCCAAAGCGCTTTGCGAGTATTTTCTAAGCCGCCCGAGGGGCGGATAACGAAAGTAAAATTATCACGTGCCCGCTGAAAGTCAACGCCCAATGCTGTTGACTCATTTTCAGCCGCCGAACGGTTATCGATTGTATTGCACTTTGTGCGCTAAAAAAAGAATCTGATTGCGTTCAACTTTGCCTGAGAGGCATCAGAATGTTTACCACCTCCTTGTTTTCTCGCAGCGTTCGCGCTGTCGGTCGAAGCGTCAAAAAAGACGCGGAGCGCGCATCGTTTATCGCGCAAAAAGCCCATGCCCGTTGAAGAGTTGCGACGCGGCAAATCTTTTGTGCGTGAAGCCGTTGATGCGCTTTATCCTGCGAAGGTCAGGGCGAGGCCGAAAAGGGTTGAGACGTTTCAAGAAGGCTGCGCCCGTTTGCGGCTCGATGAAGACGATTTGCGCGCCGCTTATAAGCAGCAACTCGCGATTTTCTTTGTCGGAATAACTGGAATCGCGCTCGGCCTTACGCTGATGGTCGTTGAGGTTGCCGCGGGCAATGTTGCGATTTGCTGTGCAAATTGCTTTTAAAAGGGGTCCTTTCGCTGCGCCCAGATTTCCTCGCGCGAACTGTTGGCCGCCAAAAGAATGGGCAAAAAACCTATTTTGGGGTCCCTCCGGGTTTTAAGCTACCAGCCACCGCCCGCACACGTGAAAACGGAAGAAAGCAGTAGAAATGGCCCCGTTGAACTGCATCTCAAAAGTTGGACATCGATCTGACCTTTTGGGATGTTTTCCATGGCGAAATACAACGAGCAGTTCCGGCAGCAAGTAGTTGATGAGTACCTCGCGGGTGGCGTTGGGACAGAGGTGCTGGCAGCGCGATATGTGGAGTTGGGCGCTCTGTGCGGCGCCGCTGGATTGCGAGCTATCAAGAGGCATGGCAGTGCCGCACTCCGCAAGAAGTCCAGCCGCTACGATGCATCATTCAAGATGGCGGTGCTTGAGCGCATGTG
>LELG01000414.1 GCA_001045575.1 Candidatus Burkholderia pumila | reverse complement strand
GCACCGCCATCTTGAATGATGCATCGTAGCGGCTGGACTTCTTGCGGAGTGCGGCACTGCCATGCCTCTTGATAGCTCGCAATCCAGCGGCGACGCACAGAGCGCCCAACTCCATATCGCGCTGCCAGCACCTCTGTCCCAACGCCACCCGCGAGGTACTCATCAACTACTTGCTGCCGGAACTGCTCGTTGTACTTCGTCATGAAAAACACCCCAAAAAGCCAGATCGATGTCCAACTTTTGGGGGCAGTTCACTTTTGAGTGTCTTTTTGTATTTCTAAGCCGACTATATGTCGGCAAATTTAGTTTGACTTCTTCTCAATATAATTTTAAAATTAATTAAATACTCGAAAGAAAAGAATACATCAATATAAATTTTAAACCGCCTACATGGCGGAACCACTACAAAGTGAGGCAATTCCTATGCTTTATATAAGCACATACATACACATCATAAATTTTAGTAGATTTTTCTACAATTCATAAAGAATTATATAGACAGAATTGTAATGTTTTGTGCGTGATATATGATACACTACTGTCTCTTTATAAGGTGTCCACTTGGGTAACCAACATTCGGGTAAAATCCTGAGACGAAAAAGCAGATAAATAGTTGTTTTTATAGATAATTTCAACTTTTACCAGTATCATTTTATTTTACCGACCTTTTTGCACCGCCTTCCATGAATCAACCGAAATCCGCCTCTGACGCCCAAGGTCTGTTGTATCGCGATGCGGGCGTGGACATCGACGCAGGCGACGCGCTCGTCGATCGTATCAAGCCGTTTGCAAAGAAAACCATGCGCGGAGGCGTGCTGGGCGGCATCGGCGGATTCGGCGCGCTGTTCGAAGTGCCGAAGAAATACAAGGAACCGGTGCTCGTGTCGGGCACGGACGGCGTCGGCACCAAGCTGCGTCTGGCGTTCACGCTGAAACGTCACGACACGGTCGGTCAGGATCTGGTCGCAATGAGCGTCAACGACATTCTAGTGCAGGGCGCGGAACCGCTGTTCTTCCTCGACTATTTCGCCTGCGGCAAGCTGGATGTGGATACGGCGGCCGACGTAGTGAAGGGCATCGCGACGGGCTGCGAACTGGCGGGCTGCGCGCTGATCGGCGGCGAGACGGCGGAAATGCCGGGCATGTATCCGGACGGCGAGTACGACCTCGCGGGCTTCGCAGTCGGCGCGGTGGAAAAGAGCAAGATCATCGACGGTTCGACTATCAAGCCGGGCGATGTCGTGCTGGGCCTGGCATCGAGCGGCATTCATTCGAACGGGTATTCGCTGGTGCGCAAGATCATCGAGTGCGCGAATCCAAATCTGGATGCGGATTTCGACGGCTGTTCGCTGGCCGACGCGCTGATGGCGCCCACGCGCATCTACGTAAAGTCGCTGCTGCACGCAATGCAGAGCGTCACGCTGAAGGGCATGGCGCACATCACCGGCGGCGGGCTGGTCGAGAACATTCCGCGCGTACTGCGAGAAGGCCTGACGGCGGAACTGGATCACCGCGCGTGGCCACTGCCGCCGCTGTTCGCGTGGCTGCAAAAGCACGGCGGTGTGGCGGATGCGGAGATGCATCGCGTGTTCAATTGCGGGATTGGGATGGCTGTTGTGGTTGCTGCCGAAGATGCGGTGGCGACTTCGCTGCTATCGGCATCAGGTGAGCAGGTCTGGCAGATCGGCGTCGTGCGCGAAAGCAAGGAAGGTGAGGCGCAGACGGTGGTGGTTTAAGGTTCTTCTTTGACTGATTGATTGATGAAAGCCTTCGCGTTGTTGCGAGGTTTTTTTGCTTTCAGTATGTATGGTCTCGTTCCCGCCGTCCGGCACGAAGCGGCGACATCGTTCGATATCGCGCTCACTCACACTAGTCTATTGAACCAATGAAATTGCACTGATCGGTGCATGGGCAAAATGAATTTGAGTGAAGCCGAGCGCGGTTGATTCTGCTGCTCGACGAAGGAGCCTCGCGCGGGGCGATCATGAATGAACT
>LELG01000413.1 GCA_001045575.1 Candidatus Burkholderia pumila | reverse complement strand
GGCATACGAGATGCGCAGGAGCCTCCTGGCCTCGGAATAGTGTATAGGAGACAGCCGTGGCTGGAAGACGTGCCAAGGTGGTTTTCCCAACGCCAGGCGGCCCCCAGAAGATGATGGAGTGGGGCTTACCCGACTGGAAGGCCAGCCGTAGCGGCTTGCCTTCGCCCAGCAAATGCGACTGCCCAAGGACCTCGTCCAAGGTCTTGGGGCGAAGGGCTTCGGCCAGTGGTGCGGACGGCTCTTGTGCGAACAGATCAGGCATGGTTTGCCCCCACGGAACAATGGGGAAGCCTAATTATTTGCACAATGACCGATGCAAATAATTGTTTTAAAAAAGACTTGACAGCTTTTTTGAAGCGATGCACCTTAGCGACGAACACGAGCGTCTGCCGGCCGTTCGCGCGATGGATCTGCGCGGTCTCGACCGCCTCGCGGATGTCTTTCACGCCCGAGAACACAGCCGACAGCGAAATGAACTCGGCATTGAACGCGCGGGCCATGAGCCGCGCGAGCGTGGTTTTGCCGACGCCGGGCGGGCCCCAGAGAATCATCGAATGCGCCTCGCCGGACTCGAGCGTGACGCGCAGTGGTTTCGCCGGCCTGAGCAGATGCTTCTGACCGATGACGTCGTCGATGGTGCGAGGGCGCAGGCGTTTCGCGAGCGGAACGGTGCCACGGTTTTCTTCGAACATATGTGATAAAACGCAAGGGTGAGTCAAACGCGAAACGCGGCGATAATCTTGTCCTTTCGATGCGTCGCGGAATCGGGGTCATTATGACAGTCACGGCGCGTGCTGCATTCGAACTGTATATAAGTATAGGGACGCACACATTCATGGAGCAAGACAACACTTATGCGCCGCTCACGCCCGTGCGCGCCGCAGCGGCGCGCTTTCGCACGAGCGATGCCTTCCGCGCTCTGGTTCTCGCTCGGCATCGGCTTGCTGGTCGCGCAGGCGGGCGCGCTGCTCGTGCCGGGGCTGTCGCTGCCGTATGCGCTGCTGATGGCGATCGCCATCAGCACGGTGATCGGCGTCGTGCTGCTGGCGCTGGCGGGCATAGTCGGCACGGACACGGGACTGGCAGCGATGTCGTTGCTCAGGCTTCCGCCAATGCCCTCGCTAAACAATCCTTCTCATTGTCGATGCCGCTCGTCTGGACCGTCATCTTCGGCGCGCTGGCAACGCTGCTCGCGGTGAGCGGTCGGCTGTCCTTCGTGCGGCGCTTTTTGCGCACGTGGGGCATCTGGCTGCTGCTCGTGGGCGCGGGCTTACCTGACGTGGAATCTGCTGGCGAAGCAAGATATCGGCGCACTGATGTCGCGTCCGGGCACGGGCGAAATGGCGTTCGGCGCGGGCATCGATCTGGTCGTTGCGATGCCGCTTTCGTGGCTCTGATCGCCGATTACACGCGCCTCGGACGCAGCGCGGGCGGCCACGTTTCGCGGGACACTGCTGGGCCTATGGCATTGCGAATCTGTGGTTCTATGGGCTGGGCGCGGTGTAGGGCGGGCTCGCGACAGGCGGCGATGCGCTGCAGACCATCGCACTTGCGCACCGGCAGGCGGCGGGATCGCGCTGCTGCTCATCCTGATCGACGAGATTGACAACGCGTTCGCGGACATTCACTCGGCGACAATATCGACGGGCACGGTCTGGGCATGCACCAGTGTGCCGATGCTGTCCGCTACATTCGGCGCGCTTTGCACGCTGGTCGCGCTGGTCGTGGCGATGGACAAGTATCAGATTTTTTGCTGCTGATCGGCTCGATGTTTGCGCCGCTGTTCGGTGTCGTGCTGGCGGATCACTTCGTCGTACGCAAACGGCGTATCGATGCTGCCGCGCTAGTGTTGTGAGTTAAAAGTTAATTTGATTAGCTGCTTACTGTGCGATGGACGGCACGTACTCCAAGAGGTGGCGAAGAGCGGAAGACCCAAGGCGGAACTCGTGTTGAGTGACTCGGAGCGCGAACAACTCAAGGCATTGACAATGCGTCG
>LELG01000412.1 GCA_001045575.1 Candidatus Burkholderia pumila | reverse complement strand
GCATCGCAACTCGTTCATGATCGCCCCGCGCGAGGCCCCTTTGTCGAGCAGCAGGATCAACCGCGCTCGCCCCACCTGGCCAACGGCCATCGTTCGGCTGCGCTGCATCGACAGCAGTTCTTCGCGCTCGGCTTCACTCAGATTCATTTTGCCCATACACTTTTAGATTAGTGCAATTTCATTGGTTAAATGGACTAGCCACGAAATGGAAGCGATAAAAACCGATGTATTGATCGTAGGCGCGGGCCCCGTCGGCCTGTTCGCCGCATTCGAAGCGGGCGTGATCGGGCTCTCGTGTCATATCGTCGATGGGCTGGGTCGCGTCGGCGGGCAATGCATCGAACTGTATTCGGACAAGCCCATCTACGACATTCCCGCGATTCCTTCCTGCACCGCACGCGAACTCGTCGATCGCCTGATGGAGCAAATCCGTCCGTTCGATGTGCCGATTTATCTCGGCGAACGCGTGCAATTGGTCGAGCAGCGGGAAGATCATCGCTGGACGGTCCGCACGGAAAAAGGCGTTACGTTCGATGCTGCTGCCATTCTCATCGCGGCAGGCAACGGTGCGTTCGTGCCGCAGCGTCTGCAAGTGCCGGAAGCGGCAGAACTGGAAGATAAAGCGGTGCATTACAGCGTCGCACGCCTCGCCGATTTCACGGGCCGCGAAGTGCTCGTCGCAGGCGGCGGCGATTCCGCGCTGGACTGGGCGCTCGCGCTGAAGGACGTTGCGAAGAGGCTGACGCTGGTGCATCGGCGCAACGGGTTTTCGGCGGCGGTGAATTCCGTCGCGGCCATGAAGCGCGCCGTAGAAGCAGGCGAAATGGACTTCGTCGTCGGCATGATCGATTCGCTCGATGCCCCCGATGGCGCGCTGCGTTCCGTGCGCATCAAACATGTCGATTGCACGACGGATATCGCGGCGGACAAGCTCGTCGCGTTGTATGGACTCGTTGCTGATCTAGGATCCATCGCGCAATGGAATCTCGATGTGCGCGGCGGGCGCATCGAAGTGGATACGTCGAATTACGAATCGTCGCGGCCGGGCATTTTCGCGGTGGGCGATATCGCCAATTATCCGAACAAGCAGAAGCTGATTTTGTCGGGCTTTCATGAGGCGTCGCTGGCGTTGCGCAAGGCTTATACGTACGCGTATCCCGGGAAAAAGCGCGTGCATGTCCATTCGAGCTACGACGCGAAACTCGCGGAACGCGTGCAGGCGAGCGCCGAACATTGACGGGTACGTGTTGTGCTTTGCTCCGTGATTCTTTCGATGCAATACGGAGCGCAGCGTGACCGGATGGATCTTTGCGTGGCTGTTTTTTGCTGTTGCTGGTGGCGGCCGCCGTGTTCGTATATGGCGTTTATACAAAGCGCATCGCGGTGCCGGAACGCTACGATCCCCGTTCACGCTGTACGACTTCCGCGCGCCGCAAGGGCCGTTCACCGCGTACAAATGCTGGCGCACACTGCACGATCCGCAACGCTGCGAGGCCGCGCTTTCTCAATCCTGTCTTGCGTATAGACCAATGGCGGATACATCGGATTCGAGCGGCGGATGCGAATTTAAAAACGTCGTCCGCGTGACGCAAGCCGATGACACGCGCTTCAGTTTCTCGTTCCTTTCGACGTGTCCGCTCGCGCTGTCCATCGCCGATTTCGAACACAACACGGTGCAGCCCGTCGCGCTCGAAGTATTCGGCCAGCTCGTGACGCGTATCGAACATATCGGCAATTATACGTGCCGCAACGTAAATCATCAGCAGGACGGCGCGCTGAGTCAGCACGCGAGCGCGAATGCCATCGAACCTGACGGGTTTCGTGCTCGCGGATGGCAAACGCATCACGCTCGCGCAATAGGACGACGCGGGCGCGAAGAACTGCTGTCGATGCAGCGCAGCCGAACGATGGCCGTTGGCCAGGTGGGGCGAGCGCGGTTGATCCTGCTGCTCGACAAAGGGGCCTCGCGCGGGGCGATCATGAACGAGTTGCGATGC
>LELG01000411.1 GCA_001045575.1 Candidatus Burkholderia pumila | reverse complement strand
CCAGGCCGTTGCCAATGCACTGAATTCCAGGCCCCGGAAAACGCTTGATTGGAAGACAAGGCCTTGAACGAATATCTAAATCTGTTCAACAATCCAATGTTGCGACGACCGGTTGAATCCGCCCAGCATGCGCATGTACGAATGCGTCGGCGTGCCGTCGAGGTAGAAATACAGATCTTTCACGTCCTCGCCGTGATTGCCCTGCTCGTTCGTCAGGCCGAACAAACGTTCCTTGATGATCGAATCGCGCCCGTTCCACAGTGCAAGCGACACGCACCAGTTGAGCTTGTCGTCACCGAATCCGGCGATACCGTCTTCGCCCCATCGATACGCCCGGCTGCGCGCACGATCGTGCGGAAAGTACTCCCAGGCCGTGCCGAATTCGCTGTAATTCTCGCGCACCTTACCCCATTTGACGTTCGCTCAGATAACGGTCCCCAGCGCGGACAGTCGCTCGAATGCAGCCGCGAGCCTTCAACCGTGTCGATCTGATTGACTTTGCGCGCTTGAGGCATGGACGTCTCCCTTACTCCGCAAGAGCCATAATTTAGCGCGTTTTTTCACAGCATATTCTCAATACGCGTGAGCTCCGCCAGGGACCACGCCTGAAACGGCGTGCCGCCTGGCGTATGCGGCGCATCGCCATCCGCGACTTTGCTGATGTGATCGAGCCCGAACCGGTCGAGAAGGTCATATAAAGGTGTGAGGAAACGCTCGCGCACGCTGTACTTGCTGCCATGCACGCGCAGTCACGCTTCGATAAACAACGGCCCGATGAGCAGCGGCCACATAGTTCCCTGATGGTAAGCGCCATCGCGTTCGAGCACGCCGCCTGCATAACGCGGCTTGTACGCGAGATCATCGGCGCTCAGAGTACGCAGTCCCAGCGGCGTAAGCAAATGCGTTTCGACTTGCGCCAGCATGGCCTTTGCCACATCGCCATCGATTAGCGTGAACGGCAGGCCGCGCATCGAAATGAAGGTATCGCGGCCCCAGTCGGTGAACCACGGAAAGCCTGCGATGATCGTATTTCCCACGTTGCGATTGACAATATACGCATCTGCCGAACGCCCAGCCGCGTCTCGAACTCCGCACGCCGCTCCGACTCTTTCAGCGTCAGTTGCGCGGCCTGTTCGACGACATTGGCTTCACGCGGCGGATCGTGTTCGAAAACAGCATGCAGGATCATCACCGCTTCCTGGTGCGCGAGATCGAAGCTGAATACTCTCGGCGATGCGAGGTCTTCGGTAAAGTCCATGCCGTGTTCGCGCTCGCGTGTGTAGCAGAAGTTGCGATACCAATCCGGCGCGGGCTGATACGCGCCATTCGTCGTCGCTGCGATAGCAGGAAGATCCCGTGGTACGGATGCCAGTGGACGCGCCCGCCATCGGCGCTGGCATCGAAGAAAAGCGAAGGGTTCTCGTGATGCAGCGCGTGATAATTGCGGCCCGACAACAGCGGCCTGACCTTGAGCATTGCGCCATAAAGAATAAAGAGAGCCGCTCTCGACACGCCACCGCAACACCGCCTCACGCGTTTCTTGTACGGCGAGTACCGCCATAGCCACCACCGCATCTTCAAACTGGGTTTTACCCACAAGTTACGGACCTGAATTAAAGATGCGGAACATGTAGGTGATTTCGTGCAAGACGAGGAAGCCTCGCCAGATGACCGTGGCGCCGGGTGGTGGATCATGAAGGCAATTCCAGGTAACCGCCCAGGGTGGCAATCCACAATCCATTGTATCGCCTGGTGCAGCGACGGCACCGTGTCCGGTGGCCGGGTGGTTCGATGTACTCGGCCAGGACTTGCCATTCGACGCGCTGGAGGATCACCTCACAAGGCAGGTCACCGTCCAGCCGTGCCAGCAACGTAGTGTAGAGGATGCGCCAGGCAATGACCGCGAACAGGGAGGTCGCCCGAACAAAGCACTCGAGCATGCCAAACTGGCAGGCCTCGATACGGCAACCACTTTTGAGTACCCGATGCCAAGTCTCAATTGTCC
>LELG01000410.1 GCA_001045575.1 Candidatus Burkholderia pumila | reverse complement strand
TTGCGCGTGCGCTTGGTTGACAGGTTCAAGCCGAGATAAAGTTGCGTCATTGCGATGCTTCTAGGTCGTAGCTAATATCAGAGCATTCCTAAGCGACATTACAAACATTAATTACGAAGAGTTTCCTTAATTTAGAATTATATTCTATTTATGAAAATTATTCGATAATCGGAATCGTGCAAAGGATTTTTCTGAAAGCAGGTTCTTACAGCGACTGTTGTTAGGGTTAGACTCCAAAACCGTTAGTTGCGTCAACGTGATTAGCGCAAGGCACGAACACGAAAAAACTACGATCCATTCATTCGCATCTCAAATAATCAGGAGGCAATTCAGCATGACGCCGGACACTTCTTTCTCCGCTTGGCTCGACGCAAGACTGAACGGCGCGACGCGCTTCTACTTCATCGTCGGCGATCCGATCGCGCAGGTGCGCTTGCTGGCGTGACCGCCGCGCGCCAGCAAGCGCCGCAGGCAGCGACGCCATCGTGACGATTCCCGCGCACGTCGCGCACGCCGGCTTCGACGCGTTCTTCGCGGGTGCGGCGTCGATGCAGAACTGCGACGGCGTCGTCATCACCGTGCAGCAACAAGTTCAGCGCGACGTCCTATTGCAAGTCGCTGACGAAGGAAGGCGAATTCCTCGGCGCGGTCAACATGCTCAGGCGCAACGCCGATGGAAGCTGGCACGGCGGTGCGTCGGACGGGTCGGCATGATCGCGGCGTTGCGCGACGCCGGTTGTCAGCCGGAAGGCAGACGCGCGCTGCTCGTGGGCCCAGGCGGGGCTGGCGGCCATCGGGCATGCGCTGGTCGAAGCGGGCGTGGCATCGCTCGCCATTCATGATTTCGATGCCGAACGCACCGCCGCCCTCGTCTCGCGGCTCGCCGCGCTGGGTCGCGGAAACCTACGATATCGTCGTGAACGCGTCGCCCGCGGGCATACGCCCCGGCGACCCGCTGCCGATCGACGTGTCGCGCCTGAACCCGACGACCTTTGTCGGCGATGTGGTGACCAAGCCGCGCTGACACCGTTTATCGAAGCTGCGCGCACACGCGGCTGTCCGACAGTCACCGGCACGCAGATGTTCGGACGTGTGTGCGATGTCATCGTCGATTATCTGCTGAAGCCCTGATTCGCAGTTTTCCGAGGAATCGGAACATTCCGGTTTCCAGCGGCCCGCGCCTTCCGCCACCATTCGCCCGCGACGCAATCCGCATCTGGAATGGGGTGATGATAGGGGTGGTGACGAAATCGGATCGACGTATTTTTCAGGCTGTCTTGGCGGTGGCGTTTGGCGTTCTGGGGGCGTGTGCCAGCACAGGCAGCACGCCCGCCGCGTTTCCCGGCGATGCAAAGCTCGCTAACGGGCGCATCGTCGGCAAGCAATACTGACCACGGTGGCGACGGGCGCGGCAGCATCGTCGGGGCCGACGTTCGGCGTGGGCGGCGGCTTCGGTGGCAACGGATGGAGCGGCGGCGCGGGCCTGAGTTTCGACCTGGCGAGCCTGTTCCAGAAAGCGCCAGAGCAAACGGCGAAGGTTTATCGCTACAGTGTGAAGATGCAGGACGGTTCGAAACGCGACGGCGACAGCGCGCTCGATCTGCTGGACGACGCGTGCGTTTCGACGATCGATTCGAGTCAGGCCAGCTATCCGCGCCTGATGGCATCGAATGCGTGCTGACGTTGTTAATTATTTCGTTTGCATCGCATAAGCAAGCAGGAAATGCGCGAAACAGACTGCTTCGCATATCTGATTGATTAGGGCCGGATCGTCTAGGATACTGTCCGCGTTGTTTCATGTCTCCTCACGCGTCCGCTCCCGAGTCAGTTGTCTCGGGAAATCTCGCAAACGGACGTGCTCTCGCCGCCTACCCCAGGCGGCTTTTTTTCGGTGCACCGCGCATGCACAACAGCTTGGGGATGCGAGTTTCCTGTCCAACCTGATGGTGGTAAAGGACTAGCGAAATGCAAGGGCGTCGTCGTGAGGCGGGGTTTGAAGGAAGTGTGTACCAAAGCCACG
>LELG01000409.1 GCA_001045575.1 Candidatus Burkholderia pumila | reverse complement strand
GATTGGCAACCCCGTGAACAACGCGAAGTCCGTTGTGCTCACCGAGGAGGGGCTGCGCGAATCCGAGTGCCTCTTCAATCAACTCTTCCCTTCCCCCTCTCAAGCAGCAAAGATTGATAATGAAACTGATTTATAACTCATGACACTAGCAACGTCGAATCTAAATCGCATGAAAACGAGAATTTTCATGAACAAACTCTTTTACCGCTCATGAAAAGATGGTACAAACCGAACTAAATTGATGGTGAGAATTTATGCTCAACTGGGATGACGAGACCACTGCCGTAACTTTCGCGAGCGCCGCGCAAAGCGAAACGCGCGTCAATGTCACCGACAAACGCATCATCAACGGCAAGACGGACGTCAATCAGCTCGTTCCGTTCAAGTACAAGTGGGCGTGGGAAAAGTACCTCGCCGGCTGCGCGAACCACTGGATGCCGCAGGAAGTGAACATGTCTCGTGATATCGCTCTCTGGAAAGATCCGAACGGTCTTTCGGATGACGAGCGCTGCATCGTCAAGCGCAACCTCGGCTTCTTCGTGACGGCGGACTCGCTCGCCGCCAACAACATCGTGCTGGGCACGTATCGTCACATCACCGCTCCGGAGTGCCGCCAGTTCCTGCTGCGCCAGGCGTTCGAAGAGGCGATCCATACGCACGCTTACCAGTACATTGTTGAATCGCTGGGTCTCGACGAAAGCGAGATCTTCAACGCGTATCACGAAGTGAAGTCCATCCGCGAAAAGGACGAGTTCCTGATTCCGTTCATCAATACGCTGACGGATCCGGCGTTCGTGACCGGCACGCTGGAAGCGGACCAGAAATTGCTGAAGTCATTGATTGTGTTTGCCTGCATCATGGAAGGGCTGTTCTTCTATGTGGGCTTCACGCAGATTCTGGCGCTGGGTCGCCAGAACAAGATGACGGGCGCGGCGGAGCAGTATCAGTACATCCTCCGCGATGAATCGATGCACTGTAACTTCGGCATCGACCTCATCAACCAGATTAAGCTGGAAGAGCCGCAACTGTGGACCGCCGAATTCAAGGCAGAGATCCGCGAGATCTTCAAGCAGGCGGTCGACCTTGAATATCGCTACGCTGAAGACACCATGCCGCGTGGGGTGCTCGGCCTGAATGCGTCGATGTTCAAGAGCTACCTCCGGTTCATATGCAACCGTCGTTGCCAGCAGATCGGAGTGGACCCGCTTTTTCCGAACGAGGAAAACTCTTTCCCGTGGATGAGCGAAATGATCGACTTGAAGAAGGAACGCAACTTCTTCGAGACACGCGTGATTGAGTATCAAACCGGCGGCGCGCTCACCTGGGAATAATAAAAATCCAGGACGTGTTGCGGACCAAAATCGATGGGACGGCCAGGCAGCTGCGTGACGAGTACATGCGCCGGGCCGACAAAGTTTAGGAGAATGGTCGCCTGATGGAATGTGCGCCCGCCTACTGACTTAGTGAGCCGAGTGGCTCCAGCGGAAGGCAGGCGTTTTGCGATCCCTTCAATGGGATGGGCAAACTCCCCCGGAATTAGCCAGCATCATGCTCGCTGGCTCGATCAAGCGATGGCCGGCGCCGCGTCACAGCGGTGTTGACTCAATTTGGCGCGCGGTGCCACGGAGCACGGCGCGCCTTGCCGTATTCATTAGCGTAAGCAGGTGGGATCAGCGTACGCCGATGAATAATCCGCTTCGTAGCGTGCGCTATAGAGAAGAGAAGGCGACGCGTGGGAAGCGGGTTTTGACGAAGGGTGTAGTTTGCACTGACTCTCATCTGAAAACTTGAAGGAGAAAATCATGGCAGTTGTCAAGAAGAAACCCGCAGCCAAGAAGGTCGCAGCCAAGAAGGTCGCAGCCAAGAAGGTCGCAGCCAAGAAGGTCGCAGCCAAGAAGGTCGCAGCCAAGAAGGTCGCAGCCAAGACGACCGCAGCCAAGAAGGCCACAGCGACGGAGGCCGCGGCGACGAAGGCCGCGGCAAAGAAGGCCGCAGCGAAGACGGCGGCGGCGGCGACGGCCGC
>LELG01000408.1 GCA_001045575.1 Candidatus Burkholderia pumila | reverse complement strand
ACGACGGGGCCACTGCTTCGCACGTTACGCTGACAACGCGAATGTCTATGTTCGTAGCCGTCGTGTGGGTGAGCGAGTAATGGCGCTGCTGCGGCGCCTGTACGGGCCACTGCGTCTGAAGGTCAACGAGACCCAAAGCGCAATGGCCAATGTGTTTGGTCGCAAGTTTCCGGGCTACAGCTTGTGGGTTGCCCCGGGCGTGGTGGTCAAACGCAAGGTGGCGGCCAACAGTCGCCGCTGGCGACGCAACAGTGGGCAGTTGCTCAATAGCGTGCTGAACCTTGCTTACTTTGATCAACTGGGTGTTCCTCGACTCTCATAACCTCAACTCAACTTTCCGAACCGCCCGGTGCGGACCCCCATGCCGGGTAGTGTGGCAAGGGCACGGTGCTACTACAGCCGTACCCTATGCCGATCAGAACATCGCGCTCGTCATGCGCCTGATCTGCCCGATGACCGAGTCGAATATCCGCTGAAAAAACGGCATCAGATTGGGAATCGTCAGTTGCAGAAGCAGCAAGCCGACGAGCATCGTGATGGGAAAACCGACCGGAAGATGCCGATCTGCGGTGCCACGCGATTGAGAATGCCCAGCGCGATGTGATGAGCAGCGCCGCAACAATCGGCAGCGACAACAGCAAGCCAATGGAAAACACGCTCGCGCCATAACCGACCAGCGTCTTCCCACCCCTGCGCATGCGATGCCGCCGCGACCACGTTCGCCTCAATCGTCACGCTTTGAAACGTTGCGATTAACGCGCTGATCAACTGCAGATGGCCGTCGAGCATGAGAAACGCTAGCGTCGCCAGCGCGTTCAGATAGCGCGACACGACCACGGCATTACCGCCTGCGCGCGGATCTTAGAGCATGGCGAAGCCGAGACCCATTTGCTGGCCGATGAACTCGCCCGCGGCATCGACCGCCGCGAATGCGATCTGAATCGTCATGCCTATGGCCGCGCCGCTCAGAAACTGATTCACGATGATCCATACGCCCACCGCCGAAAACACCGTGGCTTGCGGCATAGCCGGGAGCGTGGGCGCGACGATCAGCTTGATGAACGCCGCCAGCGCCACTTTGATGCGCACCGGAATCGCCATGTGATTGAGCGCTGGCGCGGTGGCGATCAACGCGAGAATGCGCACGAACGGCCACAGAAACGCCGTGAGCCAGCCGTTCAGTTGCGCATCCAAGTGACGGAGAACATCGGAAGTACTTAGCCCGCGACGGCAGGCGTGATGGTGAGAATCGAGCGCATGTAGTCGAGGAGCGTCGAGAGCATCCACGGCCCTGCGATGACCAGCGTGACCGCGACCGCGAGCAGCTTCGGAATGAACGACAGCGTGGATTCGTTGATCTGCGTCGCGGCCTGGAACACGCTCACGACCAGACCGACGACGAGTGCGACGAGCAACAGCGGCGCGGCGAGCAGCAGGGCGACGTACATTGCCTGATGCGCCATCGTCATGATGGTTTCTGGCGTTATCTTCTAGTCCTTTAGGAAACGAAACTCTGGGCAAGCGAGCCGATCAGCAACTGCCAGCCATCGACGAGCACGAACAACATCAGTTTGAACGGAAGCGCGATGGTCACGGGCGAGACCATCATCATGCCCATCGACATGAGTACGCTCGCCACCATCATGTCGATAATGAGAAACGGAATGAAGAGATGGTGAAGCCGATCTGAAAACCAGCCTTCAATTCGCTCGTCACGAACGACGGCACGAGCAACGAGAGCGGCACGTCTTCGGGACCGTTCATCGGCGCGGCGTGGGAAATGCGGGCGAACAGCGTGAGATCCGACTCGCGCGTCTGCTTCAGTAGGAATTGCTTGCCCCGGGCGGGCAGTTCAAGCTCTCTCACTTATGGTTATGGGCGCGTAAATTCTCCCACTTCGTGAAGTAGGACGAGATTGTTATTTAGCTCTTTTTCGTTTTTTCGGGCAAGGGTTTCAGCGGCCTCCTTGAGCCGGTAGCTACGACCATCGAATTCGAGCAGGTGGCAGTGGTGCATGAGGCGGTCGAGGATCG
>LELG01000041.1 GCA_001045575.1 Candidatus Burkholderia pumila | reverse complement strand
GCGGCTCCGCAAAGTTCGGCAGCGAAGCCGCGAGATCATCGATTCGACGGCATGCGGTTCGGCTTCACGCAGAAGCGCAGATTGCCGATCTTCAGCATCTTTTCGTAGGTGGCGGGCAAGGCTTCGCAGTTGCGCTGCTCGAGCGAATCGAGGATGCTGGACAGGCGACGCTGCTTGAGGATGGAATTCAATTCGGAACTCAGATTCATGGATTCAGTGGATCAGAAGGGATTGAAGATCACGACCGAAACGGCCGCCGTCCTGGTAGAGGTGCCGCCGGGCGCCGGGGCCATACGTGTTGTGCTTTGGCCTCCAGGCCCTTGTCGAGGATGCCCTTGACGGTGCGGTATTGGGGCTGCTGAAGGCGAGCGCGCGCTCACAGGCGCGCTGCCGGGCGTGGCCGACCTTCTCGCGCAACCGGATGAGGCCCTGCGCACCGCGCAGGTTGACGAACACCTTGTCGTTGAACAGCGCGAGGATCACGCCGTGGCACGCTGGCCCGATCTCCTTCGCGCGCGCCAGGCACCGCTGCGGATCGTGTTTGAGCCAGGCCTGGGTCTCGGGCGGCTGATCGTCTCGTACCGTATGACGGCCGCCGGCGCGCTTACGCGGGGTGAGTCACGACGAGTTGGCGCTGGTCGGTCGTACCGTTGGATAACCGTGTCGGTGGCCTTGAGCCAGAGGCTCTTGCCGACCAGCCGCCCAAGGTACCGATTACAGCGCGTTTCGATAGACGACGTGGCCATCGCGGTGGACGCCGACGGCTTTCCAGACGGAGATGACCGGCGGCACGTCCGGCAACGCCGCGAGCAGCGACTTCTCGATGACGAAGCGCGTGAGCGGCTGCTCACGATTGGTGCCGTGCGTGTGCGCGCACTTTGCGTTATCGATGATGACCCGCCCGGAGCGGCCCCCGAACCATTCGAAGGCACGTCGATGGCAGGCCAGCCACGTCTCGACCGGCGCCGAAGTCGACCTGCACGGCATCTGCTGGCGCGAACTCCAGGATCGTCGTGGCAGCCACGCCGCCGGCGGCGAGCCAGCTGCAAATTTGCTCACGAAAGGGCTCCACCGTCGACACGCAGGTATTAGGCAGATGCGGCGTGCGGCCGAAGACCCCTGCAATCACCGTATCGTCCGGCAACGGCTGCGCGGGATCGAGCCAACCTCGCGTCTGGGCTTCGCGACGCACGCTTGTGAGCTTCTTGCGCCCCATCAATCCGCCGCGTGCGATGTCGCGGTCGGAGTCGCCTTGCCGCATACGGACAAGGACTTGGCGATAATCAAACAATTCGAACCTCCGATTGGCCATGGACGCTCCGTTCAAAAAGAACGGAGCCGTACCGACTTGGAAAGTTCGAACCGCGCTTACATTCCGATATCACTGGCGCTTACGCGCCGATCCTGGACTGGCTCCTATAAGCCGATCACGGATTGGCTCCATAACGCCGATCCGTGACAAATACAAACGCAACGGTACCCTGAGCCTGTTTGCGGCGTTGAATGTCGCCACAGGCTAAGTACTGGGCAGGACTGTGCCACGCCATACCAGTGCCCAGTTCGTTGCGTTCTTTAACGAGGTGGTATCGGCACTGCCAGCCAGAAAGGAGATTCATGTGATCTGCGACAACGTGAGCAGCCACAAAACCGAGGCTGTTCAAACCTTTCTGGCTGACGATCCGAAGGTCTCGATCCATTACACCCCACGTACTCGTCATGGCTGAACCAGGTCGAGAACTGGTTTGCCCGTATCCAGCGCGACGTCATCGCGCGCGGCGTATTCACCAGAACCAAAGACTTTGGCAAGAAGCTCATGCGTTATATCCCCAATTCAACAAGCAGGCTGCCCCGTTGAAATGGACGTATTCCGATCCAACTCGACGCATCCGGTGCAATTCATCCGGTTCAACGGACTAGTGGGCAGACCAAGACGATTGGGTCGAGCGATGACGTCATCCTGTGCCTAAGCGCCAGCCATCGGCAATTGTCTGCGACATGCAGATCGATGTAGATTGACTGTTTCTGGCCGGGCAGCGCCTAATGGGAATTGCGAGACGTGCCGGCGCAGCCAAGGAAGGCCGGTCGGCAGGAAGCGACTCTGAGGGCACGCTCGCTACAGCGATGAGCGGACGCTCGAACGGGAATCGCCGTGCGGCAATGACTTCGGATGGTGGATCTGTCGCATCATGCCCGCTGCTCGATTGCTTCATCTTGCCCGAGCAGGATATCTTTGTAATGTAGACGCGCGATATGCACAGTCGCTTGTCCGAATACGAATCCACCAACGCCGCCCCCCCGATCATCACACCGATGACCGAATGATCGAAAAATGTGCCGAAGCTGGCGCATGTCGCGCACGCGAAGAGACCTGCCCATGTCTGCCAATGCCTCCATGTTCGACGATACGCACGTCGCCAATGTGCTCTGCCAGTTCGGGAATGCTTTTCAACGTCCAGAAAATTGCCACCCCAATCTCCTACTCGTTCGTTTGCACCGAAGAATTGTCAACGAACCTGGCCCCGCTGTCTACTGACCGCCTTTGGCCGGCTACTGTCTGATAGTATTATCGGTTGAGACCCGCTGGAAACTGTATTCATTTGTCATGTCGAGATTTTTCCCCTCTTGCGGCTACCGAACCACCACATGGTGGTGCCCCCAAACACCGCCGGCCATGAATACGACGCCGATATTCCTAGCGACGTCCGGCGCCCCGACTTGGTGATGTTGGAAAACCTGTATCGCAGTGGAAATTAGAGTCGTGCCAATACTCCACGCCAGGGTCCCGCGGACTACGACAAATCGCAGCATTGAATTCTCCTGTTGATCAGGCAAGCGTGACACATCGGTAGTTCAGAAGGACTCAACTGTAACCGAACCGCGAGATTACCTGTCCGCGACGAATTGTCGACGGATTTACCCGGTATGTCGAATGTCGCAAATTGGCCGACTATTGCCCATCCGCAATCGGTCTTCCCGGAAATTAGCGAAGAACCAAAAAGACCGGCGCAATTGCGCTGGCCGAATGTTCTTCTAGCCATTTCTGAGGGCCGTGCTAGACTTTGAGAATTCTTATATAATAGAAAATTTACCCGCCCAGTTTTTGAAGGTTCGGTGCCGACGGCAAGTTGTTGCAAAACTCCTGATTTATGCAACGCGTACATGATCGATTTCTGTTGGTATGCGTGATCGGCTGGCCATAGCCGGATGCCGAAGCTCGCATCGATGCTGGCACGTCACGAACGATCGCGATTTACCGATTCGTCGGCAACCTTTCGGGCCGGGTTCGCGCGCGAAAAATCGCTCCGGTGGCAAGGATAAGAAGCAGAGCAGCGGTTACAAACAGCAGTGCGGTGCCGATCTTTCCGTAGATCAGGACGCCTGCCATGCCACCGGCTACGAAAGACAAAACAGTGAGCAGATGCAATTTGAATTTTGTACGATACCCGTGGGCGTCGCCCGTTACTGGCTTGCCCCGCAAGAGATCAAATAGTACGCCCAGCTCGATGCCGATATCGGTGGATATGCCCGAGATATGTGTTGTACGAACCCGCCCGTCAGAAATCAGCGTGACCACTGAGTTCTGGACACCCATTAGGAAGCTAAGTCCCAGGATGAGCACGGAAGGCCGATGCAGCGACAGTACGAACCATTCGCATAAGCCCAGTAATGTCATCAGCACTGCTTCTGCAAAAATCGTAATTGCGTAGATATCCTTCACGCCGTGACGCTGGCCGGCATGGATAAACGCCGTTGATACCGACGCCCCAATAATAAATATTAACACGATGCCCAAGAAAAACAATGCGGAGTGCCATTCTCCCGAAGCAGCTCGCTCGGAGAGGGCGGATGCATTACCCGTCATATTCGCGGAAAAGAACCCAACCGCGTGAAATGCAGCGGTATTAAGCGCGCCGGCCACACCAGCAAGTATGCAGGCCAGCTGCAGGTCGAGCACATGGTTGCGTGACGTGCCCCGACTGAGAAGCATGATCAGCGTTTCGCCTTTGCCTTTAATAGTTCACGCGGAAAGTGGGAGAATCTTCGGGACGACTCTTGCGCCGATCGTAAATCCGAGTCGTGGCAATGTTTGCATGATCGAGCCACTCCTGAACCTTGGCAATGTCTGCCTCATGTTCCAGCGCGTTGGTCGCCGCCGTTGCGCGAAGACTATGTACTCCGAAGCCCTGTACATCGATTTGTGTATTCGCGGCGTAGGCCAAGACGATCTTGTACACGCCATCGGCCGTTAAGGCCGAGTGGGTCTTCCTGCGCGCCGGCTGGAAAAGGGGGGACGTTTGGTTGTTCACCGTGACCGGCCGCTTCGAGGTAAGCGTGAATCCGCTCCGCGCTCCCCGCATGCAGCGGCAAGTAGCGCAGCTTGTTGCCTTTGCCGTTAACGCGAAGGTGAAGCACGCCTCGTCGAGCATGAATATCGCGAACCTTGAGCGTGCAAAGCTCTTCACGGCGCAGGCCGTGATAGAGCAGCACCGAAAGGAGGAGTGCCCGGTCGCGCTTGCCTTTGAGGGTGGCGGGATCGGGTGCATCGAGGAGCACGCGTGCCTGATGATCGCCCAGTGCCGGCGTCTTGCCTTCGTTGCTCTCGATCTTCGGACGCTTTGCGCCCTTGACCGGATTGCAATCCACCGCATTTTTTCACACAGATACTCGAACAGCGAAGAAAGCGCCGCGAGCTTGCGCCGGATCGTGGCACCCGACAGTGCACGGTCTTCCAACACCTTGCGCCATGCCAGCATGTGCGCACGTGTGACGATGCGAAAGTCTTCCGGCCGCGCGATGGCGGTGAAATCCATGAAGTCGCGCAGATCGACCTTGTAGGCGCGACGCGTGCGCGGGTTGTCAAGATTGGCAAACCACTCGGCCTCGGGCGGTACATCCGCGAGTTGATGGAATTGTGCGCCCGTAAGCCGCTGCTCGCGATTAGTAAGCTTCGTTAGAGCGAACATGATTTTCTCCTGGCAACTCTGCGCCGTGTGCACGAATCAGGGCAATCAGATCTCCCGTGGTGATCTCGAACCGATACTCGCGCTGGATGCCAACCTTGCGCTCATCGATTTCGACGAGCACGATGCTTTTTCCATCATCACTTGCTTCAAGAGTGTGCGATCGACATAGACGGCCCGTCTCTGCATCATGTTGTGTGAGCAAGCCCATTTTTCCGCTTGCGCCGTTGACTGTCAGCTGCGCCATCCTTTACCCCGAAAAAGCTCACCTACGAAAACCGAAACATTACTATTGGTAACATATTACCAATAGTAAATGAAGGGCGCGGGAATCGTCGCCGTAGGCTGCGGGCGAACGCAACTGCTTTGCAAAGGATTTTGTAAAGATTGACGGAGATTGGTCGTTTACCACTGAGATACGAGTACGAAGGAAACCGTCAACATGCGCTTCGCAGATTTCAAGATAGGGATGAGATTCGGGCTGTTGTTTGCTACAATGTTGCTGCTTTCATGGTGGGCGTTGGCATTACGATGCTTGGCCGACTGAACGATCAGTTGACTGTTGTCAACGATATAAATCTTCCGCGTTTGCTACATGCAGACACCGCAAGGGAGAGCCTTAACAAGGTCGCGATCGCCATCCGAAATCTTCTCCTGAGCGAAGATCAAGAAACACAGAAGAGCTTGCTACTGGTTATCAAATCGTCCAGGGATGATCTGTCGAAAGAAGTCGATTTTTCTGTCGAAAACGCTGGCTCGACCCGAGGTCCGCGACAGACTTCTCGAACAGAACAATGCTTATAAATATGGTCTCGACACAGTACTGAATTTAAACGTTCAAGGTCAACATGGCGAAGCGATCCAATCCCTCAACAAGGAACTGTTGCCGGTGCTGGTGGCCTACAAGATAACGCTGGACGACATAAACCAGTTTCAGGTAAGTCAAACAGGCAAGGCGACGCAGACCATCACTGACCTTTATCAGAGCAGCCGTCTCTTGCTGGCTAGTTTGGGCTGCATTGCGCTGATCCTTGGCGTCGCTTTGGCGTGGTTGATTACACGCAGCATCACACGTCCTATCTCCGAAGCGGTTGTCATCGCTCGCACAATCGCGGCAGGAGACTTGACACAACAAGTCTTGGCGCAGGGTAAGGATGAGACGAGCCAGTTGCTCCTCGCACTCCAAGATATGAATAACAGCCTGTGCAGTATCGTTCGCGATGTGCGCCAAGACTCCTCCGACACTATCGCAACGGCAACGAGAGAAATCGCAGCCGGCAATACTGACCTCAGATCTCGCACCGAAGAGCAGGCCGCATCGCTGCAGGAAACTGCGGCGAGCATAGAACAACTGACGGCGACCGTTCGTCAGAATGCCGAAAGTGCTAAACAGGGAAACGAACTGGCGTCAGACGCTTCCCAAGTCGCCGCGTTGAGCGGAGAAGTAGTTGGACGCGTCGTGACGCACGATGCGCGAAATCTCTGATAGTTCGGGGCCGAGTGGCAGACATCATCGGTACCATCGAAGGCATTGCGTTTCAGACAAATATTCTTGCATTGAATGCAGCAGTTGAAGCCGCGCGTGCTGGTGAGGAGCAAGGGCGCGGCTTCGCTGTAGTGGCAGGAGATGTTCGTGTGTTAGCTCAGCGATCAGCAACTGCGGCGAAAGAAATCAAAGAGCTGATCGATAATTCGGTAGTTCGCGTGCAAGCGGGTACGACTCAGGTGAACGAAGCAGGCCGTACGATCGAAGAGGTGGTGTCTGCGGTACGTCGCGTATCCAGTCTGATGACTGAGATTGCGGCGGTCTCGCACGAACAGCATCAGGGTATCGAACAGGTTAATCAAGCTGTGACGCAGATGGACGAAGTAACGCAACAGAACGTTGCACTCATCGAACAAGCCGCTGCAGCCGCTGGTGCACTCCACGACCAGACGCAACGCCTCGTCGAGCGTGTCAGCGTTTTTCGGGTGAACTGAGAGTATCCGGTGTAATTCCATATAGGATGCATATCCCCGGCGAGAGCCTTTAACGCTATGTAGGTGGCGGCGGCAGACAGTGTGTAAAAAAACAGGGACCAAAGGTCCCTGTTTTCGTGCGGCCAGTGTCCCTAGCGGGATTGGTCTTTCCGCTTGCTCGATGAACGCCGATCACCCGGAAGGATTTCGTTAAACCAGAAAGCAAATCCGAATCTCGCAACCAGAACACCGCACAGAATCAGGTTGGTGACAGTTCCTTCAGACATCGTTATTCTCCTTTGGAACGTCCTCCATCAAGCCTAGGTTCAAACACTAGCCCCATCACTGCAAAGGGCCACATGCCGACCTTGCCGTTGATGAACGGTCCCGTTAAACCTAGACCAATCAAAACCAACCCAACCTTGCGAAATTCCTCTTTCCAGATTTTCTTTTTTCTTACCATAGCCCCGCAGCCGTTCATGAAACGATTCAAGGGCCATATACAACTTCTGCATCTTCATATGGGCGTACTCCAGTCTTGAGGATCGGTGAACGCCTGAGCCGGGGGGGGGGGGGACCCCCCGCAGGGGGCCTTCCGGCATCAAAAGATGCATTCTTATTCTAGCACCGTGCCGGCAGCCCGCCTGGGCGCTCAGACGCGGCCCATATTGACTTCCCGGATGCCCTTCTGATCGTGCAGCCCGATCTCGGCCCGGTTCAGGTCGTTTCGCATTTCTTCGGCGTTTGCGATGCCCGGCAGAAACCACACGGGATTATTGGAGTCGCTTGTCATGGGGCTGACTGAGCTACCCGGACGGGGTTTGCTCGGTTGAACGTCACGCCGAAAGGTTATTCCAATGTTCCATCGGATAGCTTTCGTGCGTGGCCCGCCCAGAGTTCCATGATGTGATCTGGCTCTGAAGCGCACCAAGCGTATGATCCCCACGCCAGTTCGGAGATGCTTTTCCGAAACGGCTGACCTGAACGGTCCCGATACGCAGTGAGAAACGCAAGGTGGCGCTCGTCAAACCCCGCTTCTAAGGCCATCGCGGTCAGCGCAATCTTGCGCTCGCGGTTAATGGGACCATCCGACGCCACCACTTCCGTGAACACCACCAGCATGTCCGCTCCGCCGGCATCCGCGCCTAGGTCAATGAGGATGATGTCGGGCAGCGCCTTGGTCGCATCGATCTTCAAGCCGAGTGCGTTGGCCAGATTTTCGTCGCGCGCCACGACCTTGTTCCCGGATTCAGAGAGCCAAAGCACGGTCGGCTGCTTCAGGAAATGCGGTGCGAACACCTCGATCACCGCCTTCGCGATGACGCTCGACAGGCCTGGGGAAAGCGATCGCGTCTCCCCGTTTGGAAAAGTCACGGGCACGGCGTCCTTCGCGACTGCGGCACCTTGCTTCATCAAGCGAACGCGCGACATCGCAGCTTTGGACAGGTGCGCGGCTTGCCAGGCCTGGATCGCGTGATCGAGCGCCTCATCCGTCAGTTCAGGGTTGAACAGCGAGGCAAACGCTGCGTTCAACGCGTACTTTGGCTTCGCGGACGTGGTGGGTACACCGGTACGCTCGATTACGGCACGGCAAGGGATCAATCCCATTCGAATAGTCTCGTCCCGCACCGGTTCACGGCTGTTTGGGGCATACCATGATCCTGCAGGCCGCACCTTCTTGGTGGACATGGAGTTTGCAACCCATGCTCGACGGCTGTCTTCGTCCGTCCTGACGGCTTGATCGTCGCTCATATCGGTCACTTGGCTGGGACGTATCCACTCGTCCGAACCTTCCACCGCGCCGGCGTAGAACATCACGTAAATCGTCCGGGCGGCCATTTCACGCACGATGTAGTTTCGGTGCTCGATACCGTCCGTGAATATGACGGGCAAACGCTCTACGATAATGCGAAGTGGTGATACTGCGCAAAGCGTCACGTTTGAACAATCCCGTAGTAGGCGGCAACGGTACGCTCGATGGCTTGTTTCGACGCGCCCTTACCGATTAGTTTTTCCAACGTCACCATTTGGCCGATGGTCGGCAACGGCAGCGCATTTAACTCATAGGCCGATACAGCCACACTTCCGCTGATGCAGCGAAAAGCGCGGTCAACTGCTGCTGTGTTCAACAATGCGTCGATGGTTTTTGGCGCTACTTTGGCCAGCTTGGGCGACGGTGCCAGGACCATGTTGAGGTGGTTTTCCACGACCGCACCGGCCGCCTTGTCTAGAAACTTTTGCGGAAGGACGGCGGCAAGTAAGCGGCGATTTTGCTCTTTCGAAGTCGTGCGCTGCACCAAGACGCACGACTTCCTGACGATCAAATGAGGCTGATCTTCACGGATGCAGATGAAGGGCACATGGTTGCGCCGGTCAGCGCTAAACACAAATCCCTGCGGGGTCACTGATTCAGCCCATACGAGTGGCAACGTATCGCTGCTGGCTTCGGTGCGCAGCTGAGTCTTGTGTCGATTCCAAACAAGCTGGCCAGTGGACACGGTGTAACCCAGGTCAGACAAGCGGGTCGGCATTAACTCGATAGTCGTCGAGAACGATGCGTCGGCGACGGTTCGCGATAACAACCAAGGGTCACCGGTGGTCGTGAGCGTGACCTGCCCGATCCGCTCGACCTTGGCAGCATTGAGTCCCTTCGGGACAAGCACTGAGACAATCGGCACCGTTTCTTGCAGCTTGCGCGTGTAGGCCGTGAGCAGCGTTTCCTGCAGTACATCATCGAACACGCCGTCACGGTCCGCAATAAAGTCGAAGGCGACCGGTTTCATCTCTTCGGTCAGGAGTTGGCGCAGCGCCTTGAAGTACTGGCCTCCGAGAAATGACGTGGGGGTCAAGTACGCAACTACGCCATCTGGCTTGGCCAGACGCATGGCGAGGTCAGTGAAAAGCCCATAGAGGTTGGCGTGGCCGTACAGCGAGCGAGCGTAGTGGTTTCGCAGCGACTCATCCAGCATGAGGCGACCATAGGGCGGATTGCCGATTACTAGGTCGAAGGTCCTGACTGCTTCAGGACGCAAAGCGTCGGCCACGGTTACCACATTGGGGAGCCGGCGTTTCGCGGCGATGCAAAGCGGCATCAGCGCCGCTTCCAACAGCACTCGCGTCATCCATGCGGCGAAAGGATCTATCTCGATGCCCCGCAACCGTTTTGCGATGCGCCTGAAAGTCCATTCGGGCGATGCGCCCTTGTCCTTTTGCCACATGCGAAGCGCAACCGGTGCCAGGAACGCGCCTCCGCCGCATGCTGGATCGATCACCGTACCATGGGTGAAATCGAAGCCAGCTTGTTCCGCAAGGTCGAGCAGACGTGTCACTAGCGGCGGCGGAGTGTAGTATGCGCCCAGCTGCGAGCGCAATGCCGTTGGTAACATGACCGTATAGATTGAACCAATCAGGTATCCCGCATCTTCTACCGGAAACTTGGCGATAAGTGAGCCAATGTCGCTCGCGGTGCGTTGAACGTCAATGGCCAGCACAGGAACCGGCAGTGACATCGGACGCACTTTCATGGTGGTCTTGTGCCGTTTACATAAAGTTTCCCAGTAACTGGCGATCGCGGCCGTACAAAATGCGCGTGCATGCGAAAGCCGGGTCTTCTCGGTTTTGCGCGACTCAGCATATCCGCGCGCCATCGCCTTGCACGCCGCATAGCGCGTGAGCGGATCAACGGCAGAGTCTGCCCACGATTCTCGGGCTGGCTTGTTCACTATGACGATGCTCTATCGAAGTTCGGCGAGATTGTATCGTGTCACCAAAATCGCCAGACCCAGTTTGAACTCGAAAACCTTAGATTGGTTTTTCGTTCCACTGCGTCTCAACGGTTTGCCATGGAAAAGCACGCGCTCGTATCCGCATCGTGACTAGTAGTTCGCGCATGGTCATTCCGGCGATTGCGTTGATTCAGTCGCGGCCGCTGGCGTTGCCGACATAGCCGGCGCGGCCGGAGTGACCCACGACGCTACGCTGCGATCAACCTTCGTATAGCATGTGTAGAGTTTGGCCGCGTTGCGACCGGGCATGTAGGCAATGGCGATCCGCGCCGGCAGATTGAGCAACGTGCTTTGCGAAACGATGGGCTGTTCCAGATTGCCCACCATCCGGTGACCTTCCCATTGTTCGCCGCCGTGGACATTGGTTTTCGTGGTTTCGCGCTGCACGACATTCAGCCACTGAGCCACTGGCTCGCCGAGAGCTTTTCGGCCCATTCGGCCGTGCGCTCGTTTGCGGCGCGATACACGAACTTGATAGGTGTGTTGACTTCGAATTCACGCGCCAACGCCTTGCTGTCGAGCCGCTTGTCATCCGGCGCTTCGAGGTTCGCAATCGACTGCGCAGCAAGCAGCAGATTGCAGCGGTTTTGCCGGATCGTCGCGAGCGCATCATTGATTTCGGCGCACGCAAGGAACTTCAATTCGTCAATGCCGACCGTCACATGCGCCGGCTGTTGGGCAACAGACGCTTGATTTCGGCCGTCAACTCAGCGATATAAGCCTTCGTTGCGGCCTTCATAACCAGGTCGGCAAGGTCGCCGCGAACGTAGACCATAGCGTTATTCAGCAGGCACGTCGTGAGATTGCCGTCGTGGGCGATCGCAGCGAAGCCGGCATTGCGGGGGCTGTAGCCACCTTGGCGGTTGAGCTTGTCGGCCTTGTCACGTGCCCTGATTGAGTCGTTGTGCAGCGACGCGATGGTGCCGGCGTCGAACATTGATTCGCCCAGTATGAACTCTTGCTGTAGGGCGATGACGTAATGTTTGATGCCATGCTCTGCTCCTCGGGTTTGGAGAAGCCGGACACTGGTAGCCGCCAGTGATTCCGGCCATGTCGCAGTGACGCGCGAACCGTCACTGCATGGAGCTAATTATACCGCCATTACGCAATTACGTATTTACGTATTATTTGAGGGTGTGTGTGTTTGGCATGGCAGGCGGTCAAGGGGACGCCCGGAGGCGGTTTTTTTACGTCATCCGTGGCCCGCGATGACGATCCTTCGGTGCCGGGTGCATTGGCCGGCGCGTCCTTGTCTCGTTCGCCTGGCGGATCGAGCGTGATGTGGATATCGGATTCAAACGACACGTCGCTTTCTGAATCGAATCCCAGTGCCGAAACGGTATTGCCCCAATGTTCAACGGTTTTTCGCTGATGGAGGTTTTCGCCGGATACATGACAACCTTCATGTGCTCCCAGCCGGGAGAGTTGATCACCGTGGCGATGAGTTCCGGCTGCTACATGATCAGGAGATGCGGCTTCGACAAATCGAGACTCGCCGTGTCGATGCCTTGTTGCTCGTACTGCTTTTTCAGGATGTCCTGCAATTCGTCCACATCGTGCTGCGCGACAGACGCTGAAATGAGATGAAATCGTGCTGAGCAAGATCCTCCGGTTTCGTCATCAGCGGATTTTTCTTCTGGTCAAGTTTGACCAGAATGTCAATGATGGTGTGTTGAAGACGGTTCTTGTCGGCGTAGGCACGAGCCGCCGTGAACCCCTCCTGTTTGCTTTGGTATCCATATAAAGTGGGAAAAGCTCCATTCCAGGGGCTTTTCGTAGGCAAACCACAATCCTTGAGGGCGATCACGCGCGGTGGCGTCGGCCCCTCGTAGAAGTAAACCGTCGCTAATTCAATGAAATGCTGTGAGCCGGTTTTCTCACTCGTCGTCACCAGTGTCACCTTGTTTAGTTCACCCCTGAATCAGCACTTTATCCACGTGCTGTCGCTCTCCTACGCTGCTCACTACGTCTGTCATAAGGCGCAGACTTTTCTTTTGAGACAAATCCATCCGCTTGATGGCTTCGATCCAACGCATCACCGGGCGTCCGGGCGTGCCGTTGTGAATCAGCAAGCGGTGGACTGACGGCGGCGATCGACCGATCAAGGTGGCGAATTTATCGCGGTCTTGCGGCGTGTCTTGTAGACTCAAAGAGAGTCGTAAAACTGCTTGATGTCTGGCGGCTGCTGAATGGGTGCTGATTCAAGGTGTTTCTGATACAGATGAAGAAGCATGGCTACCACTGGATCGGTGATTTGCTTCATCGAGTTCTCAGTGCTCGTCAAGTCTTCCCACTTCGCTTTTTGCAGGCCAAAGGCGTCTGCCGCCCGCTACTTTTGTCAGACCGTTATTGGTCCTCCAGCGCTCCAAGTCCGCTCCGCAGATTGGCTGGAGCGGTTCGTCTCGGTCTCGCCTCTCCGTCATTTTTGCGTGACGTTCTGGATAAAGGCACGAGCATCTTTCGCGCTGAAAGGATAGCCTCGGACGAGATCCTCCAGTCGTTGTTGCGCGACGTGGTGATGCACGAAACAGACGCCGTATTTCCGCCCGACCAAAGCGAAGCGCGATACCTCCTCAGTTCAGTTCGTGACCGTCACCAGTTTGTCGACAAGCACATTCTCTCCCTCTATCGACACTCCGGCCGCTTTCAATGCCTCCAAGAAGCTTTCGAAAGAAGACATGATACCCCCTTTATTTACATGCGTAATTACGTACATTGCATTTTTTTCTGTCTTCCAGCGAATCGGCGGCTCGTTCTTGGACGAGTTGTTCGGACGCTCGCCAACCGTAACCATCTGGTCTTCGGCCGCCCATTTGGCCGCGTTCTTGATTTCCCAAGAATCAGCCCCGTTTAGCTCCGCAGCGGAAACAGCCCCGATCATCGAGATGATCGACAGCAAGCCCAACGCGATATTCTTTTTCATCCCGTGCTCCATTGTTGTTCGAAACTACATATGTACAGAAGCGCATACTTACGTAATTACTTCTTATGCGACCAGTAGAACTCGAGCGCCTCGTCGATGATGTCCGATTCGGTGACACGGCCTTCGGTCTTCGATCGCACGAACGCCTCTTCCTTCAGCTTGGCCTCGAAGGTCTTGCGGATGCGAATGGTCTTGTTCGTCCGCTCGGACGGTGCCGGAACGGTCGCGGCAGGCGCCGGCGCGGAGCTCGTCTGCTCTTCGCTGGGACCAGCGCGGAACTCATCGAGACTCGGCTTCCCTCTCATAACCGGCTTTGCTTTCATACTTTCACCGCACGATAGAATGCGACCATTTCCTCAATGACTCGGGCGTCTTTGCCGATCTCCTCGATCGTCAAACCTTGCGTTGTTGCACGTCGGAATGTCACGCGCTCGCAAACGCGAGCTCGCGAGCACGTCCAGTTTGTACTCTTGCAGAAACTTGAGCATTTCCTGATCGTCCTTCGTGTGCGGGTCAATGCGCGTCAAGAGCATCTTCAAACGGAGATCCGGGTTGTAATCTGCTGCGACTTCATGCACCTCGAGGAGGTCAGTCATCGCCGCAGCGTCGAAGCCCGATGTGCCGGTCGGCACGATCGCCAGATCTGCCAGCAGAAACGCGTTGTGCAGGCCGGCGTTGTCCCGGCCGCCCGCATCGATGACGGTATGCTTGTAGTTCTGCGCCAGCGCCTTTCCTTCGTCGAACACCGCTTTTCCGCGCAGGCGAACCGTGGTCGGCGTCGGCATGCCTTGCGCTGCCTCGTGTCATGCCGCCAAACTGCCTACGTCGCCGCCGCCGTTTCCTGCGGATCGGCGTCGATCAGAAGTAAGGCCGTCCTTGGCCAGATCCGCAGCCAAATGAACGGCATTCGTCGTTTTCCCGCCGCCCCCTTTGTGTGACAAAGCACGTATTTCATGAGACTGCATCTCCTTTTAAAATACATACATATTTACGTAAACGATGCCTTAACGGCACTCCGAAAAACAAGCTATATCCGTTGATACGAACCTGGTCCGGCGGTCACCCAATCTTTACCGCGATTTCGTGTTTCGCTTGGGCGAGCAGCAGCAGCTCGATCGTGTTCTCGTCGATGCCGTCGACGACGGATAGCCTTACTGCTTGGTCCTTCGATGAGAAGGACCAAGCAGTAAGGCAGAAAACCCAGTATTCACGTTGCATGTTGACCTCGCCCACGTAATTACGCAACCTCGTATTTACATATGTAAGTACGGGGAGCGAGATTAACCGAGTTCCGAGATCTGCCGAACCGGCAGGTGGCCCAACAAGCCTTGCGCGTGCTGCACCTCCATCCAGTGGCCGGCCATTGGCGACGCCCGCTCAAACACCGTGAGAACTATCTCCAGTGCTTTCGCGAGCTCATTGGCATAGTCTGCGGTCTCAGCCATGCGCTTGAATTCCTCAACTGCATTCGACCGCGCAGTCGGCGAGCCCGTCGACGTATCCGGCGCATTGCCTCAGGTTTTTTTACCGACTCGGGGTCGTTGCCTCATGTAATTTGCTATCCGTCAGAATGCTGGCGGGAGCGACTCTTATAGCGAGGCGGCTCAGCATGGCAACACGACGGGAATTGACCGAAGCGGTCGGCGAGCGGTACCGCTGTTCCGAGCGCGGCGAGAAGCGCGAGATACTGGACGAATTCGTTCAGGTGACCGAGTATCATCGCAAGCACGCTATCCGCGTGCTGTGCCGCGAGCCCGGGCCTTCAAGAACGAAGGCCGGCCCGCAGCGATGCTACGACGATGAGGTGCGGGCCGCGCTGGTCACATTATGGGAGGCGGGCGATCGGATGTGCGGCAAACGGCTGAAGACGCTCATCTCAACGCTGATCGACTCGCTGACACGGCATGGCCACATGACGCTATCGAAGGACGTTCGCCTGCGGTTGAACCAGATCAGTGCCACCACCATCGACCGGCTACTACGTGACGTGCGGGAACAGGCTTTTGACCGGTCAAGGCCGTCGCGCTGGCGGAGTAGGCAATGCGATCCGCCGTGCGGTGCCGATCCGGACCTTCTCTGACTGGAACAATCCGCTGCCAGGGTATCTCGAGGTCGATTTCGTCGAGCATTGCGGCGGCCCCAAGATCGACGGCGACTTCGTGCACAGCTTTGTCCTGACCGATATTGCGACTGGATGGACAGAATGCCTGGCCATTTCCGCTTCGCGGTCTGGATTGCGATAATGATACGGCTTTCATGAACGCGGCTGTATTCGACTTCTGCAAGGCAACGGGTATCGAGCTGACGCGCTCGCGCGCGTACAAGAAGAACGATCAGGCGTGGGTCGAGCAGAAAAACGGATCAGTCGTGCGCCGTCTCGTCGGGTATGGCAGGTTACGTGGACTCGAAGAGAGACCCTTGCCTCTCTGTACGCGGTCTCGCGTCTGTACATTAACTTCTTCCAGCCTTCATTCAAGCTGAAATCGAAGACACGCCATGGTGCGAGGGTCACCAAGCGGTATGAGGCGCCCTTGACGCCGCTTGAGCGCGGTTCTGCGTTCGGTGTCGGTGCTGGATGCAACTAAACGCAGGCTACGTGCGCAGTTTCGTGTGCTCGACCCACTGGATCTCCTGAGCCGAACGCGCGATGCGCAACAGCACGTCGCGCAATGTAGCGAATGCGGCACGGCGCCGACGGGGGCGAAAGCCCCTGATCGGATCCCACTCCCGGGCTTCCAAAAGCCATGGTCACTCGTACGTGATGCGTATTTCTTGTAGATGGAGCGAATAATGCGCGGGTTATAGTCGACCGTGGCCATGACGAATAGGATCCCTGCATCTTTCTCGCTAATTTCTGTTTCGGATACTACGTCAACCCCATCGCGTAAGAACGTTTCATGCATTACGCTTTGCAGCGGGCTCTCACTGATAATGACAATTTTCTCGAATGGCGCAGGTGCAATATCGAGCTTTTGACGGGCGATTACCCTTGCGTCGTCTCGAGCAAAAATGTCATGGCATCCGAAGCCGGCAGTCCAGCTGTTGCGAACAAAGCATGCAAATCCGTTGAAGCGATCGAACTCGCCGGCTTTGTCGAAAGTTGGCATAGAAGCTCACCCATCTCAAACTGGTCTTTAATATGCCAACTGGCGTTACGAGCGCGTGCGCACCGCTCAACCGCGAAACAGTAAAATTTTGAATTGTGAAGGTGTGGTTTTCAAGCGCCGTCGCATTGTCCATTTTATCGTCGCCCCCGGTTAAAACATCTTAGCAAGGGTAAAACCCAAACGCGGTCAGCTGCGACCGCGCGCTGCTTAATTTAACTTTTTATATGCCGTTGGATCCACAACCATCTGAACCGCTCTCGCCACAACCGCTAGAGCCGCTACCACTACCTCAACAACCACCGCAATCGCCGGTGGTTTTTTTCGAAGCCATCTCGATCGTCCTGCTCGCGGAAAATAACTTCACCGAACTACGTCTTTAACTTAATCATCTGTTCCATTTCTTCACTCCAAAAAAAGTTATCTGAATGAATGCGAAATGTGGCTGGACGTTCGCTGCGACGAAAAGATATCCGTCGCGACGCGTTGTGTATATAGCTTGTTTTATTACGAAAATAGAACGAAACGCTTTCGTTTTCCTTGAGCGAAAAAATTTCGAAACCATGTTTCAAGCAGATGCTGCTGAATTGTGGGTCATTGACCTGTTCCCCGCGTTTAGTACGATGACGATGTAGGAGTTCGTTCCAGAAAGAGAGGAACGGCAATGAAAAAGCGATTCACCGAAGAACAAATCATCGGCATTTTGAAGGAAGCCGAGACGGG
>LELG01000407.1 GCA_001045575.1 Candidatus Burkholderia pumila | reverse complement strand
CCACCGGAGGTATAAACTTAGCCTGAAACTCAGCTTGAATTGTGCCCCAAGCTCTTGGCACTCCAGACAACAACCATTTTTATTCCACCATCCTCCACCAAGACTTAGCTAGTCCTTCCAGCTGAAAAGCTGCAAACCTGACTTGCTGAGCGTCCGTATACTGAAGTGTGCCATAGATATCATTTATTGCTTCCAACCACTTCTCAGCCTCTTGCTCATCTCCCTTTCCTCCAAAACGGGTTGGGTGGAATTTTAAGAATCGCTCTAAGGCCTTGTCATCAGTGATCGTCTCTACTTTCCTATGACCTCCTCCTTCTCTGCTCATTCTATCGATCCTTTCATCCTGCAGGACTCTGTGGCTTTCCTGCCTTTCCATAAAGTCCATTATACAGGCCAGGGTAGCCTCATAGGTTTGGTTGGCAGCGTTGTTATTTGGACTACTTGCCTGTCCCTCGATATCGTCAGTGCTAGGAACATCCATCTTAATTATAATAATTTCACCTCCTTTAATCTTTCAATTTGATAAGTTGTTAAAATTCTAAAAGTTACTAATTACCACATATAGGCTAATAACACGTATGTAAATAAACACGATCATATCAACATACTCATATGTATACATAAGTCACTGAGATCACCATACAATACCAAAAATGTTATACCTATCTTTTCTTTATACAAAAGTAACTATTAAAGAAAAGATAAGCATAACGCTCCCTAGCTATCGCTAGAAGCTACTCCGACTCTCTAAGGGTCGAGATCTACATAAAAGTAAGGCCCTAAGCCTATGCCAAAAGCTATACAAGAGAGGACTAAAAGTAATCCTCTAACACCAAACACTCACTATCACAACTAACCACCCTCACTCGGCTCAGACTCCGAATGACCTCCAGCAACCTGCGGTCCCGGCGATGCGGCATGAGCGGCACCTGACTGGTTCACGCTATGGTCGGAGCCCTGAGGCTCAGCGTGAACTGAAGAGGAGATCTCGACGGTCGGCTCGACATCCTGGCGAACTCGCTGCAGCCGCTCCTCCTGATGCTGCAGACGCTGTCGGAGACGGTCAATCTCCTGTGCCTGCGCGGTCACCTGCGCAGTAGCTGCGGTGAGCTGCTGTGTCGTCTCTGTCAGCTGCTGGGCGGTGTCGGCCAGCTTGGCCTCCAACTCGTCTAAAATCCCATCCTGTACCCTGAATAGCTGATGATACTCATCGGTAGCACTCTGACGCCCTCGGCGCTCCTCCATCGCTACTCGAAACAAGTCTCTCCTCTCCCGATCTATCTGGTGCACCACCCAAGTAGGGTAGGGAAAGGGATCCCTCATCGGACATAGACATATCTCTTCTGCCAACGGGTCACACACCCGGGGCACACCAGCCTCATAGTCGTAATAGAGCATGGTGTGTGGGATGTCTACCGGGTAAGGTAGCCTAGGAGACCCCAGTCTAGTCGGAGCAGTAGGGTCATGGCGAAGAGGCTGACTCGGTCCTGCTGCATCGGTCATCCTATCAAGCAATTAACATTACAGGTCAGTTCTATTACCAAACTTTCGACGGCATAACACTGTAGTAAAACATTTATTGAAATTACATATAACAATTAACAATAAATATTCCACACACTTAAAGTCAATCGTATCTCCTATTACCATCTTTCTAATAAGTCTCTATTTCTATACACACACTTAAGGTTTTAAGCCTTTCAAACTAAGTTTTCCTAGAACTTATGCTCTGATACCACCTGTGGCGGCTATTGACCCCTAACTGGGTGTCACACCACATGGCACTTATCCGCTTGCCACCCTGCCGCGGGCATCCCCTACGGAGAGTTTCGCTTCGTGACACCTCACGAACGAGAGGCTCGGGGCTTTTGAAATTACGGCATATGACTCTGATACCAATAAGGAAATTCCAATGGATAAATCGATCATCCAGTCACCCCATACCATATGAAGTGACCGGAATTTTGATTAAACTATTTTCATTTCTGACACCTGCACATCGTGTCTGTAAAAGGATTTTATTTGACGCTAACCACGCTAACACGTCGG
>LELG01000406.1 GCA_001045575.1 Candidatus Burkholderia pumila | reverse complement strand
GGATTGATATTAGTACATGGAATGCATGAACCTATAGATATTTGTGGTAAGAAGTCGTGGAGGCTCGATACCCAGCTTTGAGAAAACTATGCCCAAAATTTTCCATTTTGATGCATGTACATGGTTCAGTGACTTGGTGCAATAAAATGTTATGTGAGATTTAGAAAATGCATGGTGATATTTGCAATAGCGAATAAAGTCTTTGAAATAGTGAAATAAGGTTCTTTTGGAAGCCTAAGTCTGTTATGTGTCTTTTGATGTTTTAACTATGTGAAGTGTTGAAATAAAACCTTTTGGATGCTAAGTGTTTGTGTTGGTTTTGAAAATGCTTTTAAGTGTCTCTGTGTGTTTTAAGTACCTTTTACTTAGTTGCACCTTTTGGTTGCTTTTATGTGTTGTGAATAATGTTGTTTAGAGACAAGCAATAGTTTAAGTTTGGGGATATTTGATGATAATCAAATATAGCTAAACTTAGGTAGTGATTTTAGATAATTTTAGTATAATAATGTAGGAAGTAAGGACATTGGGAGCATTTTTGTGTCGCTAACTTGGCAAATCATGCACTATTTTGAGTAATTTTGTGTAATTGGTGCATGACAGGTCTTTTAGAGTACAATGAAGAATTATCAACTTGCGGAGCTGATTTGAAGCTAAAAAGAAGGAAGAAATGGTCAATCACGGAAGTTAGGCGAAAAACCGACCAGCAGGGGTTTTGGAACATAAATCTCGATGTACGTGCAACATCAAGCGAAGGCGAGATGCGTTCTACAATCCCAAGACCAAGAGGAACAACTTTTGTGAAGTGACCATGGAGCAGAAAAGGCTCGAAGACACACAAAATTGGACAGAAAGCTGAAGAGTTGACAAAGAGTGAAGACTTGAAGATTCAAGCCCTTTATCGCGATGAAGGATTTCTTCATCGTGATGAAGGATGCCCAATGAGAGAATCTGAGAGTTGGCTTCATCGCGACGAAGCTCCTTCATCACGATGAAGACTGTCCTTCATCGCGATAAAGGAGGCCAAAAGAGCCGATAGAGTTATTCCTTCATCGCGATGAAGGAATAACTCTATCGGCTCTTTTGGCCTCCTTTATCGCGATGAAGGACAGTCTTCATCGTGATGAAGGAGCTTCGTCGCGATGAAGCCAACTCTCAGATTCTCTCATTGGGCATCCTTCATCACGATGAAGAAATCCTTCATCGCGATAAAGGGCTTGAATCTTCAAGTCTTCACTCTTTGTCAACTCTTCAGCTTTCTGTCCAATTTTGTGTGTCTTCGAGCCTTTTCTGCTCCATGGTCACTTCACAAAAGTTGTTCCTCTTGGTCTTGGGATTGTAGAACGCATCTCGCCTTCGCTTGATGTTGCACGTACATCGAGATTTATGTTCCAAAACCCCTGCTGGTCGGTTTTTCGCCTAACTTCCGTGATTGACCATTTCTTCCTTCTTTTTAGCTTCAAATCAGCTCCGCAAGTTGATAATTCTTCATTGTACTCTAAAAGACCTGTCATGCACCAATTACACAAAATTACTCAAAATAGTGCATGATTTGCCAAGTTAGCGACACAAAAATGCTCCCAATGTCCTTACTTCCTACATTATTATACTAAAATTATCTAAAATCACTACCTAAGTTTAGCTATATTTGATTATCATCAAATATCCCCAAACTTAAACTATTGCTTGTCTCTAAACAACATTATTCACAACACATAAAAGCAACCAAAAGGTGCAACTAAGTAAAAGGTACTTAAAACACACAGAGACACTTAAAAGCATTTTCAAAACCAACACAAACACTTAGCATCCAAAAGGTTTTATTTCAACACTTCACATAGTTAAAACATCAAAAGACACATAACAGACTTAGGCTTCCAAAAGAACCTTATTTCACTATTTCAAAGACTTTATTCGCTATTGCAAATATCACCATGCATTTTCTAAATCTCACATAACATTTTATTGCACCAAGTCACTGAACCATGTACATGCATCAAAATGGAAAATTTTGGGCATAGTTTTCTCAAAGCTGGGTATCGAGCCTCCACGACTTCTTACCACAAATATCTATAGGTTCATGCATTCCATGTACTAATATCAATCC
>LELG01000405.1 GCA_001045575.1 Candidatus Burkholderia pumila | reverse complement strand
GACACCTATGACTTCTACTTCGCTCATCATCGACTCATGACGTTTGACCTCAATCAGCCCAATGCGCCAAGATGAACGTGTCAACGATGTCTCCGACGATGTGTCAACCATGCCCCCGGTCTATACATTGATGATCGACAAGTACACGCCCGCGCGACCGGAACGTGAAGAAGCCGAACACCCAGGCGAGCACGACGAGTAGCAGCGCATACCAGAGATGCTCGGTGCCTTTCCAGTACCACGGCAGCTTGTGTCGTCGAGGAAGACCATGAAGTCGGGCAAATCGCTCTTTTTATAAGTGCCTTCACGGCCGATGGAGTGCATCAGGTAGATGCCCATCGCGTAACCGCCGATCGCGTAGCATATGAGGAGCTTGCCGATCAAGGTCATCGCATACGCGGGGAGGTGAAACGTGATCGTCTCGGGCAACACGAGCGCCGAAACCGGCACGACGATGCCCATGGCGATGATCAATGCAATCAGCGCGATCCAGCCCTCGCGCGGCAGAAGCGCGGCGCACGGGGGCAGGCCTAATGCGGAGCCCGCGCGTGCGGCGCTGTCGTTGGGTTGCGGCGCAACATCGAGATTGACGGAAGCGTTGGTCGAGGCAGTCATGTCTTTAGGCCTCCGCGCTGCGGCCCTTCAGGGCGAACATGCCTTGCGGTTGTTTCTGAATGAACAATACGATCAGCACGAGCACGGCGATCTTCGCAAGCACCGCGCTCCAGAAAGGCTCCACGGCCTTGCTGACGAGACCGCGAAGCCGCCGATTACCGTGCCCGCTAACTGGCCGACACTGCCTAGCACGGCCGCTATGAACGAATCGATGATGTAGCTCTGCCCGAGATCCGGACCGACATTGCCGATCTGCGACAGCGCACAGCCGTAGAGCCCCGCAATGCCCGCACCGAACGCGAACGCATACGAATCGACACGTGCGGTTTTCACGCCGACGCACGCGGCCATGCGGCGGTTCTGCGTCACCGCGCGCACGAATAGGCCGAGGCGCGTCTTCGTCAGCACGCTCCAGGCAATCGCCACGACGACGAGCGAGAACGCGAGGGTTATACGGCCGGATGAGGTTCTGCATGACGGCGCCGCCGCCGCTCATCCACGAAGGATTGGCAACCTGCACGTTTTGCGCGCCGAAGAGCGTGCGCGTCGCCTGAATCAGGATGAGGCTGATGCCGAACGTGGTCAGCAGCATTTTGAGCGGACCGCCCGTAAAGATGCTTTAAAACGAGCCTTTCCAGCACGATGCCCACCAGCGCCGCCGCTGCAAACGACATCGGCACGGCGAACAGCGGGCCGAAAATTTCGCTGCGGCGCTGAATGGAATCGAGCGCGTAGATGCCTTCCTGCGCGGCGTTGCGCACGCGTTCGTCGGGCTCGTTGTACGTGCCGTCCGCTTTCTTTGCGACGATCGGGCGTAGCAGTTCGTACATGGTTCGTACATGGTTCGTACATGTCGAGATCGTGGCGCGCGGCGACGAGTTGCGCGGCTTCGAGGCGCCTGCCGACGCCGGGATTGTGAAGCGCGGTCATCGCCCAGAGTGTGTCGAGGCGCTTCTTCAATTTGTGGTCCTGTTCAGCCGCGCGGGCGCGGTCGATCATCGGTTTCATCGATGCATCGGGATTCTTCAGCAACGCCGCGATGGCATCGCGCCGCTTCGTCATATCGGGCGATGCGAGTTGTAAGCCCGACAACGCGCCCGCTACTTTCGTGCGCAGCGTGTTGTTCAGTGTGATCTGCTGCGCGTCGGAAACTTCGGCGGTCTTGCCGGTGATGGCGTCCTTGTAGGCGTCATCGGTCTGAATGTAGACGTGGCCGTTTTCTGTCGCGGCGAGCGAGCCATCGGACAAGGTGTTCAACACCCCCGACGGAAGGCACATTCGCGTTCGCAATCAGCTTGTCGATGGCGGCGGACTTGGCTTCGAAGTCATCGCCTGTGAGCGGCGCGAGATCGTCGTTGGTCAGAGCGTGCGCGTAGAGGGAAGTCAGCGATCGGGATAGGGCAGGCCTCACGGCCCGCCCCCTCCCACACCACCTGCGTACGGGCCCGTACACGGCGGTTCGGATCGATTGATCGGCTAGGGAGGCAGTGATGGAAGACCGAGGGATCGCAGAAAGCGATTGGTC
>LELG01000404.1 GCA_001045575.1 Candidatus Burkholderia pumila | reverse complement strand
AAGGGGTCAAGGAGCTAGGTTGACTAATATAGCCAATGTAAGTGAACTGCTGATAAATCTCATCAGTATTACGATGCCAAAGCTGATGATAGGCATCAACCAAAAAGTGTGCGGCTGGATAACTCGCTGGAGTCTCGGGTTATGTGGTCCTCAAGCCACCGAGGCAGAGGCAGGGCCTAAGTCAGGCGTGTGACATGCCGGGACGCGGTAAGCCCGTATAGAGCCGCCAAGAGAAGTTGGCTTGGCAGGTGGAGCGTGAGGAACACTGTTGGCTGTGCGGGTATAGGAGGACGGAAAAAGCGAATGGCGGGCTGTAATGGCTCGCATAGAGGTTGAAACATTACCTCACGCGAAAGCGGGCAGACTTGCGTCTGGTCTACCGTCGCAAGACGGCTGACAGACCTTTTTGACTTGGCGCAACGCGGGCACTTGTGCCCGCGTTGCAAGTACCGGTTCGAAGTATAGACGCACGTGCCTATACCTAGAAAGAGAGTGGTTCCCCAGCGGGACATATCTGCCCCGCTGGGGCAGATATGTCTACTGCTGGAGGGCTGATCACCCCAAGGTAGGAGAGCAGCAGAAAGTACGCGTCCGAAAGGATGGATCTGCGCTTTCCCACGCGCCGGACAACTGGTACGCCGTAGATTGTTGGCGTCGAGTGGAACGGAACGTGAGAGAGGGATGCAGATTCGAATTGCGAAGGCGACGCGGGAAGATGACTGGAGCAGGGTGAAAGCCCTACAACGGATGCTGACCCGCACGTTGTCCGCGAAGCTGTATGCGGTACGACGTGTTACGCAGAACCAAGGTGCGCGAACGGCTGGAGTCGATCGCGAACTATGGGACTCGCCTGAGAGCCGATGGGAAGCTGTCGGCAGGTTGAAGCGGCGCGGATACAAGCCTTTGCCATTACGGAGAGTCGGCCAATGGAAAGTTACGCCTTCGGGTATACCGACCATGCGGAATAGAGCGATGCAGGCTTTGTATCTGCTGGCCTTGGAGCCGGTGTCGGAATCGAAGAGCGACCCGAACTCGACTGGCTGGCGAACCATGTCCCAATGGACAAGGAGATCCTCCGGAAATGGTTGAAGGCTGGCCTGATTTACAAAGGTCAGCTACAGGTAGCGGAGGCCGGCCGGTACGCCGTAGGGAGGCGTTATGAAAGTGAATGGGGTGCGGTACGCGGATGACTTCGTGATCACCGGCGCCTCGCAAGAGGTGTTGGAAAACGCAGTCCGACCTTGGGTGGAAGCATTCCTTGCACAACGAGGATTGCAACTTTCCGAGGAAAAGACACGGATCGCTCATATTGAAGACGGTTTCGATTTCCTTGGGTGGAATTTCCGGAAGTACTCGGGCAAACTGCTCATCAAACCGAGCAAAAAGAACGTTAAAGCGTTCTTCTATTGCACGGTGGAGGAAACAATCAGCGGCAACAAAACGGTAAAGCAGAAGAATTTAATCCAAACGCTGAACCCGATGCTACGGGGATGGGTGCAGTATCACAGCCCCGTGGTGGCCAAACAGGCGTACAGCCGCATGGAGTATCTGGTGTTCCGGAGGCTCTGGCGGTGGTCGAAGAGGCGACATCCGCAGAAAAGCGCCGATTGGGTGAGAAGGAAGTACTTCCATTCCGCCGATGACAGGAAGTGGGTATTTGCCGTCCACACTTACTCGAGATGACGGCAGTGAGAGGCTGCTTGCTCTGTACCCAATTAGTGGTACGGTTATCAAGCGGCATAAGAAGGTGAAGGGGGACTTCAATGCTTTTGATCCGGAATGGGAGCAGTACAGCGAGTTACTACAGCAGGAACGCATGGCAGATTCGATGCGTTATCGGCGGCAGTGCGTCTTGTTGTATATGACGCAGGGCGGGATGTGCGCGCACTGCGGATGTGCTCTGACGGAGAAGACGGGTTGACACGACCATGCATCTGGAGTACCGGATGCATGGTGGTTCTGACTCGCTATCCAACAGAGTGCTGCTTCACCAACACTGCCGCCAGCAGGTGCATATTGGTAGAATCGTAGTAACTAAGCCGGTCCTGCAATAGCTAGGACTTTGTTCGTAGGCTCGAGTCGTATGCGGGGAAACTCGCACGTACGGTTCCAAGGAGGGCCCTCTCCTCAAGGAGAGGTGGGCCTACCCTA
>LELG01000403.1 GCA_001045575.1 Candidatus Burkholderia pumila | reverse complement strand
ATAAGGACTTCATCCCACGGCTTGTTATTACGTTTTGGAGGCGTATTCAGCTTCATTGGAACTGTGCCAGATTGCTTCCTCAATGCCGAGACAAATTCTGCTTCATTGTCTGATTTAGCCATTCGCTACTCCCAACCGTGCAAGGAGCGCATCGGCTACAGCAGTTAATTCAGCTGTCGATGGGCTGTTTGGCTTAGCTAGCACCAATGGCAAATCGCTGTCAGCGTTGAGTGCTTTCGGGAAATCCTCGCTGCGCCGAATAGTATGATCGAGCCATGCGTCGTTGTAGGTCTGAGTTATCGTCATTAACTGTCCCATCGTGCGGACCCGACCAGCGTCGAAGAAATTGCCGACGATGACCAATTCAGGACTACGTTCTACCTGCTCCTGCATTTCTGTCAAAACGCTCGACAAGTAGGACAATGCTTTTGTCGAGAACTTTTCCATCGAAACAGGCGAAATGACGTAATCGGACGCTAGGATTGCGCCCCGTGTAAGACGACTTTTGGCAGGAGCCGCATCGAAGAGAATGATGTCGTAAGTGCGAATATCAAAGAACGGGTCTTTTCCAGCCATTCCGTCTCGGAGCATCCGCGCAATCGTAAACTCAGAATTTTTACCTTCGAAGGTCTCAAAAGTTAGTAGGGTATCAAGCCTATCGAGTGTCAAGTCCGCCGGAACCAGGTGCGGACCATTCTCGCCAAACGGTTTCTTTACAACGTCTGCTAGCGTGCGGCGGCCGTAGGGCCAGTTCGGCGTTAGGCTTCCAAAGTGAGACTCGACGATTTGCGACCGCGAGAGGCCTGCTGCCACTGCTTCCTCGGGAGTCATCTCGGTCTCAAAGCCATACATCATCGTTAAGTTGCCTTGAAAGTCGAGATCCACGATGAGAATCTTCAGCCCGCGCAACGAAAAACGACAAGCGAGATTCCCGGCAATTGTCGTTTTGCCGACGCCACCTTTTGGCGCGTAAATCGTTGCCACCACCTGTTTCCTAGAGCGTCCTTTCGTTCCTGCTTTCTTGGTTGAGCGATACCGCGCTAGGTCGAATACGTTTTCCGCAGAAAACAGGCGGGTCTTCGGCCCATGTTCCTGCCGTGCCACGTCGATGCCCGCGTCAACGACCATTCGGCGAACGGAGTCAACCGTAGTGCCGAGCATTTTGGCAACAGCTTGCACCTTGAAAGGTTTGCCTGTCATCGGAGATTTTATCTGTTAACTGACGAAATATTACAAGGACTGGCTTTCGTTGCAAGAGTTTTTTTTGTGCGCCGCTTATAAAGCTAGCAAATAGATCGTCATATGGCACAGAAAAACCACTGTGGCGAGTAGTATCTAACGAATTACGCAGACCAAGTTGGGCAAAAGCTCAAAAAATTGGTGCTCTTTCTGGAATTTGAGGCGCTATCGATGTGATCCTCGTCTAGTGTTTCAAGACAGGAAGTATTTGATTTATATTCGAGAGAAGACCATGCTGCCCACCGATACTCGTAAGTCCGCGACGCCGGCAAAGCCCGCCCGTACCGACCGGATCGATACTCGTCTTACCAGCGCGCAAAGGAGCTGCTTAAACACGCAGCGGCGTTGCAAGATCGCACCGTGACGGCGTTTATTCTAGCCAGTGCCGAGGAAGCGGTGCACAAGACTATCAAGGAGCATGAGACGGTTCGCCTTTCCGAGCGTGATCGGGAGGTATTTGTTGACGCTCTATTAAATCTGCCCAAGCCTTCCATCCATTTGGCGCGCCGCTGCAGCTACCTATTAAATAAATGAGCATGGCTTGACCGCGCGCAAATATCAGATCGATCCGCTTGGCAAGGAGCATGACCGGAGCGCGTTTAAAAGCGGAACAGAGGAGCTGGACCGATCTCCGTTCTCAGGCCGGGCAAGACGGGCGTCGTCATGTGGCGATGTCGTTTGTACTAACCGAGCCACCCGACCATGACGTCATCGGCACTACACTTTGTCTTCCGGCAGCGTCGATCATCATGCTTGGCCGCCTGAGATAGCAAAACGGCTGCCGCACTATCCCAAGATGCCTGTGACGCTGCGCTATCAGATCGTAGTCCCTAGCGCCGACCAGGCCCTGACGGCGAACCCCTTCGGCATCTACATCCCGTTTTTCCGCCTCGAGCGGACCGCATAAGTATGGTATGGCCGCTATCC
>LELG01000402.1 GCA_001045575.1 Candidatus Burkholderia pumila | reverse complement strand
TAAAATCCGAGTTCTTCCATCTGAACCGATTCCGCGATCTCGATGAGTTGTAAACTGGCTTGGCGCACTACCGCACTACATCCATTACTATAATCACGACCGCATTAAGCTCAAACTAAAAGGGCTGGGTCCTGTGCACAGGACCCAGCCCAATCAACCCTAGCTTTATAAATGGTCCAACTTTACGGAATCAGTTCATGCTTGCGTTGGGTTTCGGGTTTGACCGGGGAGAAGCGCTTAAGCGACTTCGCCGATCAGTTCAATCTCGACGCAAGCGCCCAGCGGAATTTGCGCCACGCCGAACGCGGAACGCGCGTGCTTGCCGGCATCGCCGAAAACTTCCGCGATCAGTTCAGATGCGCCGTTCGTGACGAGATGCTGCTCGGTGAAGTCGAACGTCGAGTTCACGAGGCTCATCACCTTGACGATGCGCCTAACCTTGTTCAGATCGCCCACGTGCGCATGCAGCGTCGCAATCAGATCGATGGCGACATTGCGCGCCGCTGCCTTGCCTTCTTCCGTCGAAAGCGAGTCGCCGAGCTTGCCGGCATACGGCTTGCCGTCCTTCTTGGCGATATGGCCCGACAGATACACGGTGTTGCCGCTCTGCGCGCTCATCACGTAAGCGGCGGCGGGCGCGCCCGCTGCGGGCAGTTCGATGCCGAGTTCCTTCAGCTTGTCGTAGACGTTGGATGCCATCGTTGCTCCTGGTTGAAGTATTAAGCGAATGCGCGAATCAATGCGCCGAGCTTGGCGACGCCCGCATCGATCGTCGCGGGCGGGACGGTGACGAAGGACAGGCGCATCGTGTTGTGTTGGGCTTCGTTGGCAAAGAACGGACCGCCCGGCACGAACGCCACATTCTGCGCGATCGACTGTTCGAGCAGTTTCATCGAATCGATATGCTTCGGCAGTGTCACCCAGATGAACATGCCGCCTTCCGGCTGGTTCCATTCGATGCCCGCAGGCATGTGACGCGCAAGCGCATCGAGCATGGCCTGACATTGATCGCGGTAGAGCGTGCGGATGGTCGGAATGTGCGTGTCCCAAAAGCCGCCTTTCACGACTTCGTACACGATGCGCTGCGTGAGGCTCGGCGTGTGCAGATCGGTCGCCTGCTTGGCCTGCACGAGTTTGAAGTGCAGATCTTCCGGCGCAATGACGTAGCCCACGCGTAGACCCGGCGCGAGCACCTTCGAGAACGAGCCGAGATGGACGATGTGGTCGGGCACCATCGACAAGAGCGTCGGCAACGGCGCGCCCGCGTAGTCGAGCGCGCCGTACGGATCGTCTTCGATGATCGGGAACGCGGCTTTCTCCGCAATCGCCGCGAGCGCGCGGCGGCGCTCCAGCGGCAGGCAGCGGCCCGTCGGGTTCTGGAAGTTTGGCTGCGCGTAGAGCAGGCGCGCGTTCGCGGTGAGCGATGCATCGAGGCCTTCGGGGATCAGGCCGTGTTCATCGGTCGGGACTTGCACGTAGTTCGGCTCGAACAGCGAGAAGGATTGCAGCGCGCCGAGATACGTCGGCGTTTCGACCAGCACGCGGCTGTCCGGATCGACGAGCGTCTTGCCGAGCAGATCGAGCGCCTGCTGCGAGCCGGTCGTGATGAGCACCTGCGTCGGACGAATGTTGACGCCGTTCACGGAATAACGCGCGGCGACCCATTCGCGCAGCGGCATGAAGCCTTCGGTGGCGCTGTACTGAAGCGCGGCGGCAGGCTGATCGCGCAGAATGTGCTCCGACGCGTGACGCATTTCCTCGACGGGAAACGTCGCCAGCGAGGGCAGGCCGCCCGCGAACGAGACGACTTCCGGCCGTTCCGTGATTTTCAAAATTTCCCGAATGGCCGAGCTGGTCAGCTTGCGTGCGCGTTCGGAGAGTTGCCACGGCGTGGCGCGGAGATCGGCTTGATTCATGAGTTGCCTCTGTTTCCGGGAAATCTGAGTGTTCTTGAATTTGATACAAACGAGAATTATCGCGCGAGATAGTTCGCGGCGTGAATCGGGGCAGGCCGGACCGCTGGTTTACGTCCGGTGTATAGGTCGGGGATATCGCTGACAGTCTTGTCGGGAATATGGTTGACACTTTGAGGCACTTTGATACCTCGGACACAACCATGCCGTGCACCCCCAAGACACCATGCAACTTCGCCTCGATTTCGTAGAACTGG
>LELG01000401.1 GCA_001045575.1 Candidatus Burkholderia pumila | reverse complement strand
GCCGACCCGCAAAGTCCTTGGCAGCGTGGCACGAATGAAAAACACCAATAGCCTTCTACGACAATACTGTCCAAAAGGTACAGACCTGTCCCGGTGGAGCGTTCGGGAAATCCAAGCCGTTGCTAATGCACTGAATTCCAGGCCCCGGAAAACGCTTGATTGGAAGACAAGCCTTGAACGAATATCTAAATCTGTTTAACAATCCAATGTTGCGACGACGACCGGTTGAATCCGCCCAGGATGCATCGACTGCGGGCCACGCTGCGAGTCAACGCGGTAAGGCAAACAACCCCGACGCGCTGCTCGGCGGCAAGCCGCGTATCGATAGCGGCGCCGCAGGGCGCGATGGCGCTCGTCCGGCGTCGGGACGCGGGCGTTAAGTTCTGAAGGAAGAAGATGACGCGTCGCCCGATTCGAGGTCGACGAGCTTGTTTCAGGCGGCGGCGCTCGCCGCCCGCTTCAGCCACGCCATCTGCTCGTTCCAGCGGGCCAGCACGCTTTTGGCATCCGGCAATTCGAACGTGATGCCACCCGTCAATTGCGCATAAGCTACGTGCTGCCCTTCCCCGCTTTCCATCGTGCCGACGAAGCAAGTCAGCGCCACGCTTTCCAGCGCGACGCGCCTCACATCGAAATGGACTTGATAGAACGCTTCGTCGAAACGAACGAAAGCGATGCGCGTCTGCTCGCGGCAATGGCCTGCGCCGTGCGCGACATCGGCCATAACGCGAAGCAGAGCGTGCGTGCGTCGGGCGCGAGCATCTCGCCTGCGCTGAGCAATGCGGTCCGCACGCGGCCGGCGTCAGTAACGCACAGCGACGCCGTGAAACCATCCGGCACGCCTTTGAGCGAGCCATCGAAAAGCGCGCGCAAGTCAGGCGGCCATTCATTGAACTGCGCCTGAGCAGACAGCGAAGCGATGTGCTTCTCGACCATCGGCAATCAGCGGAAGAACAACTGCGTCATCTTCGCGAGCGGATATTGCACGCCCGGAAGAATACGCGCCGGCAGATCGAGCGGCTTGAGCAGCATCTTGATGCACTGATCCGCCGACAGATTGCGCCGCACGAGCGCATTTACGCGCGCCGACAATTCGCGGTTGTACTCGGTGTCCTGCACGCGATCCGGATAGCGAATGGCAAAGACATGGCGCAGCGCGATCTCGGAATCCTCGTTTTTCAACTCTGCCACGCGCCGCACCAGCGCGCCGAGCACGGCGAAGCGCCCGTTGCCTTCGATCTTGTTCCACTTCTTGAAGAACTGGAAAAAGTGCTTGTAGTGCCGAACTTCGTCGGTGCGGATGTTGTCGGTGATACCTTTGAGCACCAGCTCGTCCGAACACTTGTTGATCGCGCGGTACAGTGTGGCCGTTCCCGTTTCGACGACACATCGCGCCACCATTTCCAACGCCCGCTTCTTCTCGAAGGCTTCATAAGAACAGGTCTTCGAATACTCCTCGAAGAAGTTCCTGAAAGACGTGTCCCAGTCGAAGTCGGGCCACACATGATGGATGTACGCCTTGAGCGCGCGCCCGTGCTGCATTTCTTCGGGCTCCCACTCATTGTTGAGCCACGCGGCGATCTCGGAGTCATCGTTGAAATACGTGCTGAGATTGCTCGTGTAGAGATCCGTGCCGCTTTCGATGAACGAACACGCGCATAACAATAAAAGAAGATCTTCGTTCGATGCTGCCTCCTGACGATCTATCCGGTTGAGATCGATGTCTTCGATGCGCCACGGCATCACATGGTTACTGTCTAGGTGCATGTATCGCGCTCCCTGGCTGGAACTGAACGCCCCATCGGCCAAAAAAAAGACGGCCGTGGTTCAAGTGACTCTGCACTGGCCCCGTCCCAGCTCGACCTCGGAAACCGTGGCTGGTTGAACCATCTTAGCCGTCCTGCAATGAGTGTGCAGACATGAGGACAGACTCGCGCCACGCGTCCCGGTTCCTTCGGCAGCAATTCTTTACGAGTCGACGGGGCATCTACCCGACGCAAAATAACAGCAAGAAACGTGCCCTAATTACTGACAGGCAGCATACAGGCATCGATAATCGGGGGCGGGCCTCACGGCCCGCCCCTCCCACACAACCGCGCATAAGGGTCCGTACACAGCGATTCGGATTGGTGATCGGTTGGCCCGGCTATCGACGCAACGATGGAAGGCCAAGGGAGCCGAGATA
>LELG01000400.1 GCA_001045575.1 Candidatus Burkholderia pumila | reverse complement strand
TGAAGACGCGATACCGGGGCTGGCAAAGAACACCGCGCAAATCACTCCGTTATTTGCGTTGGGCAATTTATGGATGATGCGCAAAGCGCTGCGCAAATCGTAGAGATGGCGCGCATGATGAACTTGATCTTCATCGACTCGCCGCGAGTCAGAACCTCTGGATGGTATCGACTTCGTGACCGACCTCGGCATAGACAGGCCGTGCGCGGTGAGGAGAGAGGGGCTCCAACGCATATTGTTTTCCGTCGAGCCTACATCCACGCCTGTCGCACGCGTCTGAAACGAATTGTGCAGACGCTCCTTTCCTTAACTTAACTGACGCCCCTTGTCATTGGCGCACTACTGCTGATTGTTCAAACACATTGCTTTGAGGCAAACACGATTGAGTCATTGAGATCCTGTCCGTCGATTCATTCGAAAAGTGGAAGAACAGCCTGAACGCTGCCACCAACGATCCCCGTTGGGACCGCTGGGACCGTGAGATTCAGACGGTCGTCGACGACTACAACCGCCACTTGATTGACTCCTCAGGTTTCATGCATCTCGACTGGCTGCTTATCAAGGCAGTGGTCTGGGTCGAAACGGGTGCGGACAGTTCTGAGTGGAATCGCAAGCCAATGCAGATTGGCGTACCAGGCGACCCGGGATTGTCGTCGTTTCTTTCCGGACATGAGGGCGGTGAACTCATAGTGCCTGCGATGTCGAGAGCGCACTGGAACATGGCATCGATCAGATGTGACTCGCGTGCATCGCGAAGTTGAACAATCGACGCGCTGATCAGTTGCTCGGCTCCGTGTCGGAACTACCCGTCGAGATAGCCCGGTTTTCTTTTATAGATTGTCCTCGTCCTGCGTGAAGATATCCCAGCTCGCCATGAACAGCGCCGCCATCAGCGGCCCGATCACGAAGCCGTTGATGCCGAACAGCGCCATGCCGCCGAGCGTCGAAATGAGCACGACCCAGTCGGGCATCTTCGTGTCCTTGCCGACGAGAATCGGACGCAACAGGTTATCGACCAGACCGATGACCAGCAGGCAGAACGCCACGAGAATGATGCCTTTCAGAATCGCGCCGGTCATGAAGAAGTAGAGCGCGGCCGGCACCCAGATGATCGCCGCGCCCACCGCCGGCAGCAGCGAGAGAAACGCCATCAGCACGCCCCACAACAGCGATCCGCCGATCCCTAGAATCCAGAAGATCAGCCCGCCGAGAAAACCCTGCACCGCCGCGACCGCGATATTACCTTTCACCGTCGCGCGCACGACCGTCGTGAATTTGGCGATGAGATGCTGCTTCGGCTCCGGATCGAGCGGAATCGCGCGGCGGATGCGGCGGCCGATCTCGCCGCCATCGCGCAAAAGGAAGAACACGAGATAAAGCATCACACTGAAACTGACGACGAACTGGAACGTGTTCTGCCCGATCGATAACGCCTGCGCAGCCGCCCACTGGCTAATCTGCGATGCGCCTTCCATCAGCTTGCGCTGTACGCCGGCGATGTCCGTCAACCCGTAACGGCCGAGCAATTGCTGAACCGAGTTCGGCAGCGCCTGAAGGATGTGCTGGAAATACAGCCCGAAATTCCACTCGCCGCTATTGATCTGCGCATACGCGAACGCGATTTCCTGCACCAGCGCCACCGCAACGATCGCCAGCGGAATGATGACAATCAGAATCGTCAGGCCTAGCGTCGTCAGGGCGGTCAGGTTGCGGCGCTTGCCGAAGCGCGCGGTGAGATAGCGCTGCATCGGCTGGAACAGGATGGCGAGAATCGCGCCCCAGAAGATCGCGCCGAAGAACGGCAGCAGCACCCAGGCGAGCGCCACCGTCACGATCAGTAGCAGTAGGTGAAAGAATTTCTGATGCACGAGTTGGTCTTTCATAGGCAATCGAGTAAGAGAAGGCGGGCCGTATGAGCACACAGTGTGCCGCAGCCTTCTGATGAGAATAAGAATTTCGCAAAGGGTTCGAATCGCGCCGGGGCGAAACGCCGCGTGTCGACTAGAATTCGGCTTCCGAGTCTTGCGAATGCCTTCCGGCCGAACCGGCGACGAACGCGTTCGCGCAGCGCATCGAATCATGAATCCTGGCGTCGCGCCGAGCTGCAAATTCCTCCACCATGCCCACCGAAGCGCAGCCAGATATCAGCCTGCGAGCCTCACCGGGAGTTCATAGAGGCCCAGTTGCGACTGCGACGAAACGCCATGGCCATCTACCAGGA
>LELG01000399.1 GCA_001045575.1 Candidatus Burkholderia pumila | reverse complement strand
CTCCGAGATCCCACTCCCCCGACTCCTACTCCTCTACAACTGCCAGCTTGAACTGCTCTGTGTACTTCGCCATGAAAAACACCCCAAAGGTTGGATCAATCTCCAACCTCTGGGGTGCAGTGCACTCAGCGCCTTCGCAAAGCACAAACCCGCCGGTCCCGCGCTGACGATGACGACATCCGTATGCATCATTTCTCGTATCAAAGAAGCGAAAAACGATACTGCACGCATCGCGCGCTGATCCGCGTCAGCATATCGCGTTATAGTCGATGCCATTCCCACTTCGTCAAGCAATCGCCATGAAAACGGTTCTGATCATCGGTGCGTCGCGCGGTATCGGTCACGAGTTCGCCCGCGAATACTGCCGCGACGGCTGGCACGTGCTCGCCACCGCACGCGACAAAACGTCCCTTCACGCGCTCGATGCGCTCGGCGCGCAAACCTTCTCGCTCGATGTCACGCAGCCGGAGCAGATCGCGTCGCTCGCGTGGCAATTGGATGAAGAGAAGCTCGATGTCGCCATCGTTGTGTCGGGCGTGTACGGGCCGCGCACAGAAGGCGTCGAAACCATCAATACCGGCGACTTCGATCAGGTCATGCATACCAACGTGCGCGGCCCGATGCAGTTGCTCCCCGTGCTCCTTCCGCTGACCGATGCCGCGCGCGGCGTGCTGGCGGTCGTATCGAGCAAGATGGGCAGCATCGAGGGTGCGAACGGCACGACGGGCTGGCTGTATCGCGCGAGCAAGGCAGCATTGAATTGCGCGCTGAAGGTGGCATCGCTGGAGTCGCGGCATTCGGCGTGTATCGCGCTGCATCCGGGCTGGGTGCGCACGGAAATGGGCGGCTCGTCGGCGGCGATCGATGTCGTGCAAAGCGTGTCGGGCATGCGCGCGGTCATCGTTCAGGCCGGCGTGATGCGCGAGGAATTCAACGGCAGCTTCGTGCAGTACGACGGCACGAAGCTTGAGTGGTGAAAAAAGGACGATACAGAATGAACTACGAAGTCCACGGCATCCCGGCATCGGGCAACTGCTACAACAAGGTTCGCCCCGTTCTAGAACAACTCGGCCTGCCCTACACCTGGCACGAAGTCGACATAATGAACGGCGCCTGCCGCACCGACGCCTTCCGCAAGCTCAATCCGAACGGCAAGGTGCCGGTGCTCATCATCGACGGTGAAACGACGCTCTCGGAATCCAACGCCATTCTCTGCTACCTCGCCAATGGCTCGCCGCTCCTGCCAGCGGATCGCCTGGAACGCGCGCAAGTGTTGCAATGGATGTTCTTCGAGCAATACAGCCACGAGCCGTATGTCGCGGTGGCGCGTTTCATCCGCCAATTCCTGAAGCAGAACGATGATCCGCGTCTTCCCGATAAAACCGCCGGCTCGTATCGCGCGCTCGGTGTGATGGAGCAGCATCTGGTGAAGCGCACGTTCCTCGTCGGCGAGCGCTATACGATTGCGGATATCGCGTTGTACGCCTACACACACGTCGCCGGTGAAGCCAGTCTCGATCTCACGAACTATCCGGGCATCCGCGCGTGGCTGGAGCGCGTGCGCGCGCAGCCGCGTCATATCGAGATGCCGGGTGTGGATCAATGAAGCCGGTGAAATGTCCTTGCGGCGGTGCATCGCCATCGTCGTCATCGTCTAGCAGGAAGCCGCCGCGCTACGAAGCCTGCTGCGAGCGATTCATCGAAGGCGGCATGTTTCCATCCAACGCGATGGAACTCATGCGCTCGCGCTACACCGCTTACGTGCTAGGCAATACGGCGTATCTCAAAGCGACGTGGGCAAAACAAACCTGCCTGACAGATCTCGACACATCGTCATCAGACGACGCGGCCACGAAATGGCTCGGCCTCGACATCAAACGCCATATCGTCATCGACGCGGATCGTAAAGAAGTCGAGTTCGGCGCGCGATACAAGGTGAACGGACGCGCGCATCGACTGCACAAAGCCAGCCGCTTTGGAAGAAATGAAAGCGGACATTGGATTTATATTCAACGGAGAGATCAAAAATAAGTAAATAAGTTTTTTTAAAAATGGGCCCGATAAGTATTAGTTTGCTAAAATTGTTGTTTCAGATTAACTAGTCCATTGAACCAATTAAATTGCACCGATCTAAAGGTGCATGAGCAAAATGAATCTGAGTGAAACCGAGCGCGAAGAACTGCTGTCGATGCAGCGCAGCCGAACGATGGCCATTGGCCGAGTG
>LELG01000398.1 GCA_001045575.1 Candidatus Burkholderia pumila | reverse complement strand
GAATTGTGTAGCTTTGGTATTTGAACCCTCATGATTTGAAAATTACTTTCAAAAGTTAATGACCGTATGTGCTTTTGAAAATGTTTTATCAATGTGGCCCTTAGTATCTGAAATGAAGATGGGGTGATCGAACTTTCAGCTGTTGCATCTAGTATGGCGGCTGGTTGGTCGACCACTTCGTCAGAATTTCATCGCACGCACTTAGCTTCACATTGATCTGCCAGAAAAAGACCTATTGCATGTGTACTCAACTAATTGCGAGAATGATATGTGATTCTTTGGATAACCTGTTTGATTTGAATATTGGACTTTACTGCCAGACCTGTACGTTGAGATAGTTGGAAATGATCTGTTATATTATGATTGTGAATTGATGCTGAACTTAAATGCTGGACTTTAATGCTGGACTTTAATGTTGGATATAAATGCTGGATTGTAAATGTGCATGACAGAAGGTTGGCCACCCGACACTTTTGAGCGATGGCGGTCACGAGCTGGCATAGGGCCTGTCGTGGAGTCGATCCTCAAAAAGTGAGTACCGGCATATCGATATCGCCAATGGATTTCCGCGGACTTCAGGGGAGTAGGAGATATGAGATATTTCAAGACCGACGTGTAGCACGGCTAGCGTCAAAAACCAAGGCACACGATGTTGTAGGTGCCAGAAATGAAGATGGGGTGATCGGTTGCCTGGCTATGTCATATGGTATGGGGTAGCCGGACCTCCGACGCATTCCATTGGATTTTCAATAATGAAGTTTGGAACAAAGTTCCCGAGTTGACCAAAGTTGTTATTTATCTGATTTGATTACATGCCTGCAATCTAATACTTTGAAGGTTATAGCAAGTTTTGAAATGTGATTTTAAACTCATCTTTTACTTGTTCAAATGGGAAGTAAGTTTTCACTTGATCTTTTCAGCTTATGAATGCTTGTTTTAAATGAGTTTGCTTTCATTACTATATGGCCATACCTTGTGATTGCTAAAACTGGGTTTGGACTCACTGGGCTTTTTAGCTCACTACTCTCCATGCATATCTTTTCTATTAAATTAATAGGTTGTGGGCGGAGCGAGAGTTGGAAATTATCAAGCCAGAAAAGGTAGAGGTGTGCGACCGTTGCTCCAAGGAAAGACCGATCGTATAGAAGCTTCCGCAGATGTTATCCTGTAACAGAATTTAAATTTTGTAGACTCATAAATTTGTATTAAATTTATGACTTGTAGTAAGCTGTTGCCTTGTTGATACTGCATGCTTGCGTGTTCCCTTGTCTCGGCGCGAGCCGGGACGGGATGGCGACCCGACTTCGATACCCTGAACCCGCTCGGGCGGGGCCACGGCACCCCGGGGGCGCCACACCATTAGTCGATTACAAAAGTTGATACCTTTCTACCAATTCCACAATCATCAGAAGATGTGGAATTTCTTCATAATAAGGTCCTAAACCCAAAAGGGTACTACTAATACAAAGATCCTAAACAATCACTAGGGAAATCCCCATGGAAATCCAGAAGAGCTACTCTCGCTAGATCCAATATCCTGGATGTGTCCTCCTGCGGCTCCTCCATGGCCTTCGTGGTTAACACTAGGGTCAGAGTGAGCCGGATCTTGGGGTTCCGCGTGGCCTGAGGAAATCACTACCGTCGGCTCACAAGCCGTGCGAATCTGGTGCAGGCGCTCCTCAAGGTGCTGCACTCTCTGACGCAGCTGCTCTTTCTCTAGATTAGCTCCTGCTAGGGCTCCCTGCAGAGCAGTAACCTCAGCCTCAAGATTTCCAACGGTCTGGTGGTGGCCTGCTCTCTCTTGTTGTGAAGCAGCTACTACCTCATCTCGCTCTCTTTCCAACTGGTGGACTACCCAGTTGGGGTATAGAAAGGTAAGCTCGGAATCACTAGAGTAAATATATCCCGTTATGGGATTATACACCCGTCTCTGCCCTATCTCAGGGTCCTGATAAGTCAACAGGTGTGGCTCTTCTAAAGGGTAGCTCATCCTGCTAGGCGCCGCTCCGTCTGCCATCCTATCACATAATAATGCCCATGTCAGATCTATGTATAACTTAAAGGGAGTATCACTAAGAATAAAATATTTATTGAAATTGTACCCAAAAATTCAAGAAAAACATTTCCATACACACAATCATGCTATCGTTCACACAATCACACTATAGTTCTTAGGTGAAAGTTTGGGAGGTTGTACTCTTTATGATATTTGCTTATAAATTATATTATCT
>LELG01000040.1 GCA_001045575.1 Candidatus Burkholderia pumila | reverse complement strand
CGAACATCATCCGGCAGCGGCACTGCCGCAGATTGAGCGCGATGGCGTGACGCTGCGCGTGATCGCGGACACCGCGCTGCGCGTGACGGACATCGAGCCAGGCCTGTGCGGCGGCACGGAGTTTTCGCTGACGCTTTATGTCGCCGCATCGTTAGCGGCAAGCGCCGAACTGACGCTCGATGCCGAGCACGAGGAACGCGGCGTCTATCTCGTCGATGGCGATCTCACCGTCGATGGCGAATCCGTCCCGCTGCATCAGATAGTCGTGCTCGAACCCGGCAAACCGGTGCCGATTGCAAGCTCGAACGGTGCATCGGCGATGATTCTCGGCGGCGCAAAGCTGGACGGCACGTGCTTTATCGAATGGAATTTCGCGTCTCGTTCGCGCGAGAAGATCGAGGCCGCGAAACAGGCGTGGAGCGAACAACGCATGGGCCACGTGCCCGGCGAAACCGAATTTATTCCGCTGTCCGCGTCGCGCCGCGAACAGCGCGTACCCGAGGCATGACACCTGCTGCGGACGCAAGACGAACTTGAGTTTCAAGCGATCTGTCTCAATATGATCGCGACAGAATACACACATGGGAGAGAAGGCATGGAAACGACCCTCGCCACTTTCGAGAACGACGTCATCAATGCATCGATGCTGACGCCCGTTCTCATCGATTTCTGGGCGCCGTGGTGCGGCCCCTGCAAAACGCTCGGCCCGATGCTGGAAAAACTCGAAGCCGAAGGTGCGGGCAAGTGGAAGCTCGTGAAAGTGAACGTCGACGAGAATCAGGAACTCGCGGGCCACTTTCAGGTGCGCAGCATTCCACACGTGATCGCGTTCTCGGAAGGCCGGCCGATCGATCAGTTCATTGGCGTGCTGCCGGAAGGACAACTGCTCGCGTTCCTCGAACGGCTCGTGCCCAAAAGCGCCGATGCTGAGCGCCGCAACGCGCACAACGCGTGGGCGATGGGCGACCGCCAGTTGGCCATCGACACGATCAAGACGGCCATCGCGCTCGATCCGGGCAATGACGATGCGCGTCTGGACTTGATCGAATGGCTAATCGCGGAACGGCGTATCGATGAAGCGAAGGAAGAGGACAAGCTGCTGTCGCCGAAGACGACACAGGGCATCGACGCGCGCTACAACGCGCTGAAGACCGAACTCGATGCCGCCGCCGCCGACCTGCCGCCCGCCGGCGCGCTCTATGCCGCGGTGGAAGCCAATCCGGACGACCTGGAAGCGCGCTTTGCGCTGGCGAACCGGCTAATCGCGGACCGCGAATATGGCGGCGCGCTGGAACATCTTCTGGCCATCGTCGTGCGCGACCGCGCGTTCATGGACGACGTGGGCCGCAAGACGATGCTGTCGGTGTTCGATCTAGCAGCGAATCAGCCGGATCTCGTGTCGCGGTGGCGGCACAAGCTAAGCGTGTCGCTCAATTAAAAAACTGCTTGTCTGGCCAATGCGCGAAGCACGTGTGCTGCGGCCGCGAAACCGAAACTCGCGGTCACGCACACACTCGATCCGAATCCCGCGCAATTCAACCCGACCGGCCTGGGCCCGCACCGGTTTCCAGATGTTCCGCGCCTTCCGACAGATCGCACACGGGCGCTTCCGGATAGATCAACGGCTCGTCCGAATACACGGCGTTTATCTTGACTTGAAGCGTGCTTTCGGGCCGCGCAGAAAGCTGTGCAGCTTGCGCAACTGGCCGCGCACTTTCGAGAGCAGCGGATCTTGAATCGTCAACGCCAGATCGTCGATGCGGATGCGAGTCGGATCCAGTTGCCCGCCCGCGCCACCGACCGTGACAACGGCTGCTTGCGCTCCACGCACCACGCGACCAACGCAGTTTTCTTACGCACGCTGTCGATGCGTCGATCACATAATCGAAACCGCCGCCCAGCACGGAATCGAAGTTACCCGGCTCGACGCAATCTTTGATCTGCCTCATGTCCGCACGCCGGATCGATCAGCCTGATGCGCTCGGCCATCGCCGTGACCTTGGCCTTGCCATAGTTGCCGTCGAGCGCGTGAATCTGATGGTTCGTATTGCTTTCGGCGACATTATCCAGATCGATGAGCGTAAGCTTGCCGACCGCGTTGCGCGCCAGCACCTCCGCGACCCACGACCTACGACCCGACGCCGCCGATCACGATGACCACGACATGCGCCCGCTCGAACGCGGCAAGCGCCGGTGCGCCGTAAAAAAACGCGCAATGCCGCCGAAGCGCCGATCACGATCCGCGATGTCTTCGGGTGACAACTCGACTGTGGAGGAAGAAGTTTTCATATCGAAGTAAACAAGCAAACTGAGAACCAATATTTTACCGGACACCTTGCGTCTCGTCAAGCAATCCTTTCATTTAACTATCGATTGTGGTGGTGGCGAGTTAAGTACCGGTTCATGCAAAATGCGGCCGAATTGCATACTCTTCCTTATCGATTACAGCGACGTGATAGGCGAAGCCGAAACAAGGGCATCGTCGAATACAAAGGAATGGGTAATCAGGGCAAGAACGCAACACCTTGGCTATACTGACGCGACTGAAGCGTTTGCATAAAAATGACCAGCCTAGCAGACCTCCGCAAAAACTACTCGCGCAGCTCGCTCGATGCCGCCGATGTCGACTCGAACCCGATCTGCCAATTCGAGACCTGGTTCGCCCAGGCGCTCGACGCGCAACTGCCCGAACCCAACGCCATGACGCTCGCCACGGTCGACACGAACGGCCGTCCGTCGGCGCGCATCGTTCTGATCAAGGGCGTGGATGAACGCGGCTTCGCGTTTTTCACCAACTACGATAGCCGCAAAGGCCGCGAGCTTGCAGAGAATCCTGCCGCGAGTTTGCTATTTCACTGGATCGAGCTTGAGCGGCAAGTGCGCATCGAGGGCCGTGTCGTGAAGACGAGCGCGCTGGAAAGCGACACGTATTACGCCTCGCGGCCGCTCGGCTCGCGCATTGGTGCGTGGGCATCGGATCAGAGCCGGCCCATTGCAAACCGCGAAATGCTGGAACTGCGCAAAAAAGAGATCAGCGAGAAGTACGGCGATCAGCTGCCGCGCCCGCCGCATTGGGGCGGCTACCGGCTGGTGCCGGACGTCCTCGAATTCTGGCAGGGACGGCCATCGCGATTGCATGACCGCATCGTTTATAAACGCGCAAGCGGCGATGATCCATGGCAGATCACGCGGCTTGCGCCATAAAAAGCATCACGCAGCACCGACAGACAGCAACATGGCAACGAACATGAAGGCTCATTACCATGAATGAGTCTTTACTTTGATTTTTCTTAGCGTGGAGAAACAAGCATGTTCTGGGAGAAGAAGCTGACGCAGTGGGTCGAGGAAGTTCGTCAGGCAGCCAACCTGCCTGCGCGCCTCGTGCTTTGGGATGGAAAGCAGCACGACTTTGGCCAGTTCGCCGCGCCGCAAGTCACGCTGCACGTGAAGAGCGCAACCGCGCTGCCCTACTTGCTGGAACCAAGTCTGGACAATCTTGGTGAAGCTTATGTGAAGGGTAAGATCGATATCGAAGGCAAGCTGAGCGATATCATCGACATCGGTTATTCGCTGGCGAAGAATACAGTGACGAGCGCCAGCAAGCTCGCGCGTGTGAGGCGCTATTTCACGCATTCGAAGGCATCGGACAAGAAAGCCATTCAATATCACTACGATGTCTCGAACGAATTCTACTCGCTCTGGCTCGACAAGAACATAGTCTACTCCTGCGCGTACTTCGAGAATGGCGATGAAGACATCGACACCGCGCAGCTCAAGAAGATCGATCACACTCTAACGAAGATTCAGGTGCAGCCGGGTCATACGCTGCTCGATATTGGTTGCGGCTGGGGCGCGCTCGTCATTCGCGCAGCGCAGAAATTCGGCGCGAAGTGCGTGGGCGTCACACTCTCAGAAAATCAGTTCAAGCTTGCGACGCAGCGCGTGAAGGACGCGGGTCTCGAAGACAGGATCGCGATTCGCCTGCAGGATTACCGCGATGTGCCGGGACAGTTCGACCGCATCACGAGCGTCGGCATGTTCGAGCACGTCGGGCGCAAGAATCTGCCGGAGTACTTCGCACGCATCCGCGATCTGCTCGTCGATGACGGCATTGCGATGAACCACGGCATCACGTTATCGGATGCGGATAGCGGCGAGACGTCGCTCGGCGGCGGCGAGTTCATCGACAAGTACGTGTTTCCTGATGGCGAGTTGCCGCATATCAGTCTCGCGCTGGAATGCATGCAGCGCGGCGGGCTGGAAGCGGTCGACGTCGAAAGCCTGCGCCGGCATTATGCGCATACGCTGGATGTCTGGGCGGATCGATTCGAGGCTAACGCGGAAGAAGCGAAGAAGCTTGTGGATGATGAGCACTTCCGCATCTGGCGCGTGTATCTGGCGGGTTGCGCGTACGCGTTCGAGAACGATGAAGTGTCGATCTATCAGGTGATTTGCCGCAAGGCGGGGCGGAGCGCGAAGACGTTGCCTTGGTCGCGGAAGTATATTTATGAGAAGGCGCTCTGAGTCAGCAACAGCCCATTGTCATGCAGCAGCCCGAACCGTCCGAACAGAATGATCTATTCGGCGGTGAACCGGTTGCCGCCATCAACAAAGCAAACTCCCCGAAGCGGCGCGGCGTCCGGCCCGCGCCGCTTCAGCCTGACCTCGCCGATCTCGCGCAGCGTCTGCCCGATGCAATCCATCTTGGCACATCCACATGGTCGTTTCCGGGCTGGCGCGGCATCGTTTACGGCGACGAAAATTCGAACACGAAGCTTTCCCGCGACGGTCTGAGTGCCTATAGTGCGCATCCGTTGCTGAGAAGCGTGTCTATCGACCGTTCGTTCTACGCGCCGCTGTCACTTGCCGAATATGCGCGGTATGCATCGCAGGTGCCGGAGCATTTCCGCTTTATCGTCAAGGCGCCCGCCTCCGTCACTGATGCCTTCGTGCGCGGCGAACGCGGTACGCCCGATGCCGACAATCCCGCGTTCCTCAACGTGCAGATTGCCATCGACGAACTCGTGACGCCGTGTATCGGTGGGCTGGGCGCGAAGGCCGGTGCGCTCGTGTTCCAGTTCTCGCCGCTGCCGGACGCGATGGTCGTGGAACCGGCGCAGTTCATCGAACGGCTATCTGCGTTTCTGCACGCGCTGCCGCCTTTACAAAACGAAACTTGCTACACCGTAGAGATCCGCGACGCCGTGATGCTGACGCCCCGCTTCATTCGCGCTTTAAGAGAAGCGAAAGTGCGCTATTGCATAGGCGTACATGCGTGCATGCCGGACGTGCATCGTCAGGCGAAAGCGCTGGCGATGCTCGATGAAGAATCGAAAGGACCGCTGATCGTGCGATGGAGCCTGCACAGCGGCTTCCGCTACGAACAGGCGAAGGCGAAGTACGAACCGTTCGACAGAATCGTCGATGAAGACTTGGACACGCGCCGCGCGCTGGCCGAACTAGCCGCACAATACGCGATCGCGGGCCAGCCGGTGGTGATTGCGGCGAACAACAAGGCGGAAGGCTCCGCGCCGCTGACCTGTATCGAACTCGCGCGGGAGATCGCGCTTAGACTTTGAGCCGGTGCGCGAACTTCTTGCGGAACTTGGCGACCTTCGGTCCCACGACCGCCGCGCAATATCCCTGATTCGGATGATTGGCGAAGTAGTTCTGGTGATACGCCTCGGCGGGATAGTAGTCATCGGCGAGCGGCGTGACTTCGGTCACGATCTTGCCGCCGTACACATCCTCGCGCTGCAGCTCCTCGATGACTTCAAACGCCGTCTTGCGCTGCTCGTCCGAATGCGTGAACACTGCCGAACGATACTGCGTGCCGACATCGTTGCCCTGACAGTTGAGCTGGGTCGGATCATGCGTCGCAAAGAAGATTTCGAGCACGTCGCGGTAGCTGATGACAGACGGATCGAACACGACCTTGACCACTTCGGCGTGACCGGTGTCGCCCTCGCACACCTGTTCGTACGATGAATTCACCACCTTCCCGCCCGCATAGCCCGACTCGACCGATTCGATTCCCTGCACTGCCAGAAACACGGCCTCGGTACACCAGAAACAGCCGCCGCCGAGCGTCGCGGTTTCGAGTTTCTCGTTCTGCTGGGTCATGCCTGCTCCTTATGAAGTGCAGAAGTGCATGCGGCGTTGCCACGGATCATGCATATGGTTCCATTGAGGCAAGTATTCAACCTGAACGCGCGCCGAGACACAGAGCACGCGCCAATGACCGTCCGGCAACGGGTCTTTGGCGGCTATGGACAGCCGATTCCGCTAAAATCGACACAAAACTTCAGTTTTTACATGATTTCAGAAAAAGTCCTTCCGACTCAGGCGCAACGCCCGGCCCGTTTGGTTGCATACGACACAGTCGCTCGCTTAGTCGCCTCATGACGCGCGCCAGACAACCGAACTTCGACCCGAAAGAATTCCGCTCCGCGCTCGGCCAGTTCGCCACCGGCGTAACCGTCATCACCACGCGGACGGACTCCGGGCAGCTCATTGGCATCACCGCCAGTTCGTTCAATTCGGTTTCGCTCGATCCACCGCTCGTGTTGTGGAGCCTCGCCACGAAATCTGCATCGATGCCCGTGTTCCGCGCAAACAGCCATTACGTGGTGAACGTGCTGGCGGCGTCGCAGCTCGATCTTTGCAAGCGCTTCGCCACCGTCAAGGGCGACCGCTTCGCAGGCGTTTCGCACGCGGTGGGCGACTCGGGCATGCCGGTGCTGGATGACGCCATCGCGTGGTTCGAATGTCATAACCGCAGCCGCTACGACGAAGGCGATCACGTGATCTTCGTCGGCGAAGTGGAACGCTGCGGCGTGCGCGGTCCGGACGAACGGGCGCAGCCGCTTGTCTTTCACGCTGGCGACTTTCATACGCTCGGACCTTTAGAGTCCTAAACCTTCATCGGCGCAAGCCGCTCCGGCTGTTCGATCAGCGCGATGGGCACGCCCGCGTTGTCTTTCATCGTCTGAAGCACGATATTTGAACGCATGTCAATGACGCCCGGCGCCTTATAAAGCTTCGACAGGATGAAGTCGGAGTAGTGCTTGAGGTTGTGCGCGAGCACGCGCAGCACGTAATGCGTGTCGCCGGTGACGACGAATGCGCCCACCACTTCCGGCCATTCCTTGACCAGCGCGGCAAACTTCTCGTGCCAGTTTTCCTGGTCGTTGCGCATGGACACCTGCACGAACGCTTCCAGTTCGATGCCTAACCGCTCTCGATCCAGACACGCGCGGTAGCTGGCAATCACCCCTTCTTCTTCGAGCAGCCGCATGCGGCGCAGACACGCCGATGGCGAAAGCGAAATGCGCTCCGCCAGGTCGAGGTTGCTGATCCGTCCATCTTCCTGCAGTACCGCCAAAATTCGGCAATCCGTTGCATCGAGCGTGAATCCGGTCATTTATATCCCCCTAGCCCGTTTCTATCGAATTATGTTCTAAATGTAGCGTTTTTGGTGGTTATTTCGCAATCATTTTTGAGATAAGACGACTGTGATTTGACGTATCTCCACACTTTCTACTAGCCGCGCCATGACGCTCTTCGACATCTCTGCGCCGATCCATCCATCCACGCCCGTCTGGCCGGGCGACGCGGCAGTCGACATCGAGCGCGTATGGCGCATGGAAGCCGGCTCGCCGGTAAACGTGGCGCGTCTTACGCTGTCACCGCACACCGGCGCACGTGACGATGCCCCGCTTCACTACGACCAGCGAAGGTAAAGCAATCGGCGAAGTGGCGCTCGAAACGTACATCGGCGCTTGCCGCATTCTGCACTGCATCGGTACGAAGCCGGTGGTGACGCCTTCGCACATCGAAGCATTGCTCGGCGATGATCTGCCGCCGCACATTCTCTTTTGCACCTACGCGCAAACACCGCTCGACGCCTGGGACGCCGACTTCTGCGCCGTCGCGCCCGAAATTTTCGATGAAACATCGTGACGAAGCGCTCGCGCTCGACCGCGACGACCCGCTCGCCTCCTTGCGCAACCAGTTCGCATTCCATGACGGCGTGATCTATCTCGACGGCAATTCGCTCGGCGTGCCGCCGAAAGCCGCCGCCGCGCGGGCGGCCAGCGTCATCCATGGCGAATGGGGCGAAGGGCTGATCCGAAGCTGGAATACGGCCGGCTGGTTCGCGCTGCCCAAACGTCTTGGCAACAAGCTCGGTCTTGGCAACAAGCTCGGCTCGCTGATCGGCGCGGACAAGGATAAAGTCTTCGTGACGGACACAATTTCGTCGAATCTCTTCAAGGTGCTGTCGGCGGCGCTGAAGCTGGCGAACGAACGCGATCCGAAGCGGCGCGTGATCGTCTCCGAACGTTCGAACTTCCCGAGCGATCTGTACATCGCGCAGGGTTTGATCGATCAACTGGATCGCGGGTATGAACTGCGGTCTGGTCGATGATCCGTCGGAACTGGAAGCCGCAATCGACGAGCACACAGCCATTGTGATAATCACGCACGTGAATTACCCGCACCGGCTATATGCACGACATGGCTGCTCTCACGGAAATGATCCATCGCGCGGGCGCGGTGCCGGTCGATCTGAACGGCGTCGGCGCGGATTACGTGGTCGGCTGCACATACAAGTATCTTAACGGCGGGCCGGGATCGCCGGGCTTCGTGTGGGTGCCCAAGCGCCATCAGAATGCGTTCTCCCAGCCGCTGTCCGGCTGGTAGAGCCACAGAAGCCGTTCGAGATGGACCCCGGCATATCGTCCGGACGATGGCATCGGGCGTTTCCTGTGCGGCACACAGCCGATCATCTCGATGGCGCTCGTCGAATGCGGTCTCGACGTGTTTCTTCAGACCGATATGCAGGCGCTGATCGCTAGCGGCGCCATCGGCGATTCCGCGAGCTGCGCATTCTGCGCTTCGGCTTCACGCCGCTCTACGTGCGCTACGTCGATGTCTGGGACGCCGTCGAAACACCGCGCGACGTGCTCGCCACCGAAAGCTGGCGCGTGCCTGAACCGCGACTGGACCCAGCCGATGACGCACGATGCCACCGTCGAGGCGGCGTGGCTAGAGGTGTATCGCAATCCGTCGCAGTACTGGGATCTGTAGTATGAAATAGCGGAGGAATTCGTCGATCTAGAAGACAGACGCGTTCCGGCAATGGCGCTTCCGCCATGTGACGACGGTCGAGCGGATCATCGGCTTCAAGGGCGGCACGGGCGGGACGGCGGGCGCGTCATACCTGCGCAAGATGCTCGATGTCGTGCTGTTCCCCGAGCTTTGGCACGTGCGAACCGTGCTTTGATGCGCTCACGCGAGACGTGCGGCCAGCGCCTTGAGCTTGCTTGGGCCCGATCGTTTCGCGGAAGTACGCTTCGCTCATGGACGATGCCGAGCCGCTGCTGCTCAATACGAACCAGCGGCACCATTACGCACGTCGCGGAACGAGTAGCAGCAGCCGTCTCGCGCGAACTCATCGATGGCGCGCCGCTTTCTCGTCTCCAGTCTCCAGATAGATCATGTCGAACCCGTCGCGGCAGCCGAGCGATACCGCCGCGCCGATTTTCCGCGCCAGCGCGCGCAGTGCAGCCGCGCGAGTTCGAGCATGTCCGCCCCGCCAGCAACGAAAGGCCGAGCGATAGCACGCCGGTATCGAGTGCGTACTTGCCGGCGGATGCGTCGAAGCGCAGATAGCCGAGCGTCACCAGCGTGTACGCGAGGCGATTGACCGTCGTCTTTGGCAAACCGGTCCGTTCGACGAAGTCACGATTGGCCAGCAGGCTGTCGCCCGGCCGGAATGCGCGCAGAATTTCCAGACCGCGTGCGAGCTTGACGACGAACTTGCGCTCGTCGATGTCATCGGTCGAAGGTGATGGGTCGGACATCAGTGCTACATTCCTCGGAATCGGAACGGATGTGCAGAACATTGTTCTGCACAGCGGAACGCACGTCAAGCAGGCATCGAACGAAAATCAGGAGAGACACTGGCTCATTCCCGAGCAATACGGCGGTCCCGGCCTGAATTAATGTGAGCTATGATGGCCTTATCGCGCGCGAAGTGGAGCGCGTGGCTTCGAGTTATCGGTCGATGATGTCGGTGCAATCGTCGCTCTTCATGGTGCCTACTATCTACACCTTCGGCAGCGACGTGCAGAAGGAAAAGTATCTGCCGAAGCTGGCGCGCGGCGAGTGGATCGGCTGCTTCGGGCTGACGGAGCTGAACGCCGGTTCCTATCCCGCCAGCATGACGACGCGCGCGAAAAAGGTCGATGGCGGCTATTCGCTGTCTGGCACGAAGATATGGATTTCGAACTCGCCGATCGCCGATGTGTTTGTCGTCTGGGCAAAGCTCGAAGAAGACGGCAAGGATGAGATTCGCGGCTTCGGAAGGGTTTGTCGGCGCCCGCGATTCACGGCAAGGTCGGCTTGCGCGCATCGATCACGGGCGAAGTCGTGATGGACGAGGTGTTCGTCCCTTCGGAGAATCTGCTGCCGGATGCGCGCGGTCTCAAAGGTCCGTTCACCTGCCTGAACTACGCGCGTTGCGGCATCTCGTGGGGTGCGCTCGGCGCCGCCGAAGCGTGCTGGCACACGGCGCGGCAATACACGCTCGATCGTAAGCAATTCGGCCGCCCACTCGCCGCCAACCTTCAAAAGAAACTCGCCGATATGCAGACCGAAATCACGCTCGGCCTGCAAGGCGTGCTGCGGCTCGGGCGCATGAAGGACGAAGGCACGGCATCGGTCGAAATCACGTCGATCATAAAGCACAGCTCATGCGGCAAGGCACTCGATATCGCCCGGCTCGCGCGCGACATGCTCACAACGGCATTTCAGACGAGTTTGGCATTGCGCGGCATCTGGTGAATTTTGAAGTCGTGAACACTTACACGAAGGCACGCCGATATCCACGCGCTGATTCTTGGCCGCACGCAGACAGGCATTTAGGCATTCTTTTGATTCTGAATCGCTCGTCCGATGCATATTCGTCGCGCACAATGGTGAAGTGCCCGCTCGCATCACGCGGGCCGGCCCTTCGTCATTCTGTCCGATCCACTTTGTAATTTTCGATAAATGGCTGAAACTTTTACGGGACAGATTGCATCCATCGTTCAGTGTGTCGATGCTTTGACGAAGCGCGGCGCTTGACCCACGCGCTTCCAAAGCGCCGAACGCCCCGCTGGAACGAAATCTGCAAGCAAGTGAATTCAAGGCCAGAACGCCTCCTCGTCAGCGTCCACATCTTTGGTTACGATTCGCGTAGCCTTTTCGATTGGAGTTTTACATGTCAGAGATCAATAAGGAGCGGTTCATGTCGGACATCAAAACCGTTCTCGCTGACGCCGAAGATTTGTTAAAGCAAGCCGCCGCCACCACCGGCGAGCGCGCCTCCGAACTGCGCGAGACCGCCATATCGCGCCTGAAAGTCGCCCGCGAAAAGGCGGCGGATGCGCAGGTCGTCGTGATCGAACGCGGCAAGAAGGCCGCCCGCGCCACCGATGACTACGTGCACGAGCATCCATGGACATCAATCGGCATTGCGGCCGGCATCGGCATGGTCATCGGGATGCTGATCAACCGCAAGTAAGCCACGTGCTCTTTGTCGGCAATGGCCTGTTGTTTGCTGTGTTCACGGCTAATTGCGGCCTCCTCTTTAGCGACAAGCCCCGATCGAACCGCCCGCGTCCCGACGCGCGCGGTTCCCTCCTTGCGCCGATCGTCCGCTCGACGTGTCTTTTGCGGTTTTCGGAAATACACACACGCGGCATCCACGCGCCTCTCGCACCTACGCCATGACGACAGAACGGTTACCGCAGCAATTATCCCCCGGACCTTTGCGACGAATCATCAGCTCCGCCTTCGCCATCTTCGAGACGCGCCTCGAGCTCATCGGCATCGAGTTGCAGGAAGAGAAGGAGCGGCTGATCGGCGTGCTGTTCCTCGGTCTCGCCGCCATGATGCTCGCCTTGATGGCACTCATTTCTCTCACCGTGCTGATCGCCCTGTTCTTCTGGGATACTTATCGCTGGCAGGCGCTGGGCGGGATCACGCTGCTATATGCGCTGATCGCCATCGGCTGCGGCCTGCGCGCATGCAGTAATCTGCGCGATGAACCTAACATGTTCGACGACACGCTCGCCGAGTTCCGCAAGGACCGCGACATTTTCCGCTCGCAGTGAGCTTTAGCCGACTTCAGCGACCTTAGCGACCTTCTTCGAGCGCGAACCAACATGGCCAATCACGACGACAAATTCAAGAAGTCGAAGCAGGACAAGAAGCTTCGCACGCCGCACATGCGCGAATTGCGCAAGGAACTGCTGATCGCCCGCGAGGATGTCGAACGCATGGAGTTGCACCAGGCCACGGTCGATCTGCGCGAGTCCGTGACGCACTTCAGCTTTCTGCGTTTTCTGATGCCGGGTAGCGGCAGCCGGAAGTCGAGCCGGCGCGGCGCGTCGGCGTCGGGCGGCGGCATCGGCGGGATACTGAGTTCATTGCTCGGCGGCGGTGGCGGTATCGGCGTGCTATTCAAGCAGTATCCGATCGTCGGGTCGCTTGCCTCGCTCATTCTGACCAAGCCCGTGCGGACCAAGATCCTTCACGGCGCGAAGCCTGCGCTCAAGTGGGGCGGACTCGGGCTCGCGGCGTGGGAAGCGTGGAGCATTTATCGGCAGATGAAGTCGAATACGCCCGAAACGTCCAATGACGCGGTCGATCCCACCGTCTTCTAGCTTCTCCCTGTCCAGCATCTTGCGGATTGCGCTGCGTCGAGCAGAGTCGAGGTGCGATTGGTCTTCGCGCCGGTCGCATCGATGATGAACGTGTCGCACGTATCGTCCTGCATCGCGTCTTGCGCAATGGGCGCGGCTGCTGCTTCTATTGTGTAGCCGCCGTTCGTCGCGGATTCGGGCTGGATCGTGAGTTTGTAGATCGCCGTTCCGCTCGATGGCGCTTGATCGATGCCGGATGGCAAGCGTATTAGCATCAGCGTCGCCGCTGCGTCCAGCCTGTTGGCCTTCGCAACGTGCGAGCGATACGCGCTGATAACGCGTACATCGTGATGATCGCTGCGACAGTGAGCGTGATCATCAGTTCGAGCAAGCTGAATCCTTTCTTTTTCAATGCTCTTTAGAATGGTTTAGCGGCTACACGTCGCCAATGCTTTGTGCTGTCTGCTTCGGTAATGTCGATGCGGACTTGCAGCCCGGCTTCCGAATCGGCTGCCGCACCGAAGCCGCGTGCCGTGATTAAGTACGACGACTTGGCGAAAGCTTCGATCAGACACTGCGGCGCACGACGTGCGTATGGCCAAGTGGAGAAAGGTTGCATCGCAGTTGCCGATGCGCCTTCGAATGCCTGCTTGCTTCGCCATAACGAAAGCTCTTGGTCTGGCGTCGCGCCGCCAGACGCGGGAAGCGCTGACGCGAACATGCGCGCACATCGGATCAATGCCCTGTCTGCGGCGTGGAACGCTTGCACGCGGTCACGCGCGGCCAATGTCGTACGCCCCGCACGAGCGATGTCTGTAGCCATGCGCCTGCGGTGACCAGCATCATCGCGGCAAGCAGCAGGACGATGGGCAAGCGCAATGAGTTGCCGATGCGCCTTCGAATGCCTGCTTGCTTCGCCATAACGAAAGCTCTTGGTCTGGCGTCGCGCCGCCAGACGCGGGAAGCGCTGACGCGAACATGCGCGCACATCGGATCAATGCCCTGTCTGCGGCGTGGAACGCTTGCACGCGGTCACGCGCGGCCAATGTCGTACGCCCCGCACGAGCGATGTCTGTAGCCATGCGCCTGCGGTGACCAGCATCATCGCGGCAAGCAGCAGGACGATGGGCAAGCGCAATGCCGCGTGACGATGTACGACGTTTCATGCGTCATTTCGCATGAGCGTGATCGCGTTTCGGATGGCGACGCGACGAAAGAACGCCTGGCGCATGCGGCCATCTTCGGCTTAAGTTGTCGCGCCGTTGCAATTGATGTAGTTCGTCTCGCGCTTCGCCTGATTCAGATAGCCGCGAACCAGCACGCATAAGTCGACGGCTATGACGTCCTGCCATCGCTCGCCTGGGCAGGGGCATCCTGGGCCACAGACGATCCCGCCAGCCAGAAGTGACGAGAATCCGCTCGATGCCTTCTACTAGCGGTTGCGCCTGCTTGCCGCTTCCTTCGCAATACAGTTCCGGCTCGCCGCTCGACGTGCTCGCTTTCGCGTAATAGCGGTTGATGACGAACGCATCCGCGACAGCCTGGCCGAGACAATCGGTCGGCGCGTTGGCCGAGGTCGGCCATGTAGCGACGGTATCAGCGGCGTAGCGGACCTGCATGCCGTCCGATTTGCCCGCGAGCGATTCGCACGACGCCGACGCTGCGTCCGTGCCGGTCACGCCTGCCTGGGTGCAGCCGAAAAGCGCTCCATCGATACGATCATTGGCTGACGACGCAAACCCCGCCATCTGAATCTGCTGCGCGAGCAGATCGGGTGCAACGACGCCTGCGTCGTGGATGCGCGCGGCATCGCTAGCGCGTTCGAACACCGCGCGCTGCGACCGATACAGCGCAAGCGCCGCGGCGACGATCAGCATGCCGAGCGCCAGTGCGATCGTCAGTTCGAGCAACGTGTGGCCGCGCGTCTTCATCGTGCGAACGCCACGGCAATGCAGGCTCTCGATGCGCCCGCTTGTGGTTCGGGACATGAGTCTTCTTGAGTGCCGGCGCGCCAACTCACGACGGCAACACATACATTGTCAGCGCGATCGACTAAAGCGACATCATCAGGCAGTATGCTCGCCGCCTTCGCCTGCCACTGCGACACGATCAGAACGCGATCCGCCTCGCTCCGAATCTCTTCCGCGACGGAATCCACGATAAGCGTCGCGCGTTCGCGCAGCAACGCAAATCGCTCGCCGCGCGCCAACGCGCTTTGCACGGCGATCAGCCCAAGCGCCGTGATCGCGGTCAGAGACAACGCGATCAACACTTCGATCAGCGAATCGCCACACTCAAGAATACGGAACCGGTTCATGCCGACGCTCCGCAAGCACCCTGCGGAACCCGGCCAATCACCTGCCTCGACGGCGGAGTGAAGGACAAATCAGTCAGTCGCCGAGCCCGCGATCGAAACCGGCGTCATCGACGGCTGCATGCGCAGAAGCGTCAGCGTACCGTTTTGGTCGACAAACACGCCCCAGCCGCACGACCAGTCGGTCGCGCAGCCATCGCACGTTTTGCCCGACGCCAGACAATGCCGCGCCGAATCGCTTCGGCGTGTGCAAGAGAACGCGTGTTGAACAGCGAGCGGGCGCGCGCATCGACCTGATATCGCGCATGTGCCACGCGGAAAAAGATGGCGCGGCGAAGATTGCGAGCATTGCCAGACGGCAAGCACGACGCATAACTCGACGAGCGTGAAACCTCTCGATTCATCTGCATCCCTTATCGATCGGATTGAACGACGATAAATCTATCGGCTGCGCACGTATTTCGCCATTAGCCGAACGGCTTAGCCAAATGGCTAATGTTCAGGCGGCACGCGTCCCGGCAGATTTGCCCGAGCACAGCCAGGGAAGAAAATATTGAAAGATCAGCGCTTGCGTGAAAGCGTTTTTTTTGGCGCGGAACGACGGAATTCGTCGAGCACGTCTTCGAACTCGGAAACGTCTTCGAAGCGTTTATAGACAGAAGCAAAGCGCACGTAGGCGATGGTGTCGAGCTGACGCAGCTCGTTCATGACAAGCTCGCCGAGACGCTCGCTTTGAATCTCGCGCTCGCCCGTGCCAAGCAATTGATATTCGATGCGTGATGCCGCGGCATCGATAGCATCCGCCGCGACCGGACGCTTGCGCAGCGCCAGTTGCATGCTCGCCATGATCTTGCGGCGGTCGAACTCGACGCGGCTGCCGTCTTTCTTGACAACCGACGGCAGCGCGAGTTCGACGCGTTCATACGTAGTAAAGCGCTTGTCGCATGCGGGACAGCGCCGCCGCCGCCGAATGGCCGCGCCGTCCTCCGACACGCGAGAATCCACGACTTGTGTGTCTTCATGTCGGCAGAACGGGCAGCGCATAGGCGTTTGGCTCGCGGCGAATTAACGATAGACCGGGAAGCGCTTGGTCAGCTCGGCCACTTGCGCGCGCACGCGCTCAAGGTTCGCCTGAACTTCCGGCGCGTCGAGCACATCCGCGATCAGATTGCCGACGATCTCCGCTTCCTTCGTGCCGAAGCCGCGCGTGGTCATGGCCGGCGAGCCGAGACGCACGCCGCTGGTGACGAACGGCTTTTCCGGATCGTTCGGAATGGCGTTCTTGTTGACCGTGATGTGAGCAGCACCGAGCGCAGCTTCAGCCGCCTTGCCGGTGATGTTCTTCGCGCGCAGATCGACGAGCATGACGTGGCTTTCCGTACGGCCCGAGACGATGCGCAGACCGCGCTTGACCAGCGTTTCCGCCAGCACGCGCGCGTTTTCGATCACGGCTTGCTGATACGCCTTGAACTCCGGCTGCAGCGCTTCCTTGAACGCGACAGCCTTTGCGGTGATCACGTGCATGAGCGGACCACCCTGAATGCCCGGGAAGATGGCCGAATTGATCTGCTTTTCGAATTCCGCCTTCATCAGGATGACGCCGCCGCGCGGGCCGCGCAGGCTCTTGTGCGTGGTCGTCGTGATGAAATCGGCGAACGGCACCGGGTTCGGGTACACGCCGGCAGCGACGAGACCGGCGTAGTGCGCCATGTCGACCATAAAGTAGGTGCCGACGCTCTTCGCAATCTTCGACAGACGTTCGAAGTCGATCTTCAGCGCAAAAGCCGACGCGCCCGCGACGATCAGCTTCGGCTTGTGTTCCTTGGCCAGCGCTTCGGTCTTTTCGTAGTCAATGTCTTCGGCTTCGTTCAAGCCGTAGCTGACGACGTTGAACCATTTGCCCGACATGTTGACCGGCGAGCCGTGCGTCAGGTGACCGCCTTCGGCAAGGCTCATGCCCATGATCGTGTCGCCCGGTTTCAGCACGGCGAAGAACACGCCCTGGTTGGCCTGCGAGCCGGAATTCGGCTGCACGTTCGCGGCTTCCGCGCCGAAAATCTGCTTCACGCGGTCGATCGCGAGTTGCTCGACGATATCTACGTACTCGCAGCCGCCGTAGTAGCGCTTGCCGGGGTAGCCTTCGGCGTACTTGTTCGTGAGTTGGGAACCTTGCGCGGCCATGACAGCCGGCGAGGTGTAGTTTTCCGACGCGATCAGTTCGATGCGATCTTCCTGACGGCGGTTTTCCTGTTCGATCGCCTGCAGCAGTTCAGGATCGACTTTGGCGAGGGTGCTTTCGGCTCTGTCAAACATACGTCTTCCGTGAGATCAATACAGGTCAGGTTGACTGGATCGCGCGCGCAGATGTCGCCGGACAATGATGGCGTCCAGACGCGGCGGATGAGGAAAAAATCTGGTTTTGCGGAATTGACAGCCACCAGCAACGCAACGACGGCGTGCGGATCTCAGCTGCCCAGGCGAACGGCAAAGCGACGTTCCACGCGAGGATGACCACTATCGCGGTCGACAAATCTTTTGGTGACATCGCCGTTCCCTTTTGGGGTAGCCCCTTCTTTTCGGAAGAGGGCCCCCCCCTTAAGAACCGTACGTGCGAGTTT